>JAPYTM010000032.1 GCA_029941825.1 Candidatus Nitrosopumilus sp. | reverse complement strand
TTTTAAAAAAAATCTCTGACTAGCTTGAGCTAAAATTCGATGATTATTTAACCGCCAAATATAACGCTGTTTTATGAAAACTCGTTCTATAATTTTTGCAGGTATTATTGGAATTGTTTTGTTATCTGTTCTGGGAATTACTCAAAACTATGATACCACACATGAAAATAAGATTAGAATTGCATATTTTCCAAATATTGGTCATGTTATTCCTATAGTGGGAATGGAGAATGGTTTCTTTGAAAATAGTATTGGAAATCAAACTCGAATTGAAACTCGAGTTTTTGATAGCGGGCCTCAAGCAATAGAGTCTTTGTTTGCTAATTCAATTGATGTTGCATATGTTGGACCTGGACCTGCAATTAATGGATTTTTAAATTCAAATAATCATAATGTAAAAATTCTTGCAGGAGCTGCAAGTGGTGGTGCTAGTTTTATTGTTCATCCTAACTCTGAAATAAACTCTGTTTCTGATTTTGCAGGAAAAAAAATTGCTGCACCTCAAATTGGAAACACTCAAGATGTATCATTGCGTTATTACTTGTCTGAAAATGGATTAAAGACAGCTGAAAAAGGTGGCTCTGTAATTGTTTACAATATTTCAAATCCTGATATCTATACCTTATTTGTCAAGGGTGATATTGATGGTGCATGGGTTGCAGAACCTTGGGCTACAATTTTAGAAACTGAACTTGATGGTAAGAGATTATTTTATGAGGAAGACCTATGGCCAAATAATGAATTTGCATCTGTACTTTTAATTGCAAATGTAAATTATATTGAAAAAAATACTGAGGTGATTTCTAATTTATTGACTTCACATTACGAAACAGTACTTTGGATTAATCAATATCCTACTGAAACCAGAATTATTTTTAATGATTTTTTAAATTCTCATTTAGGCCAATCTTTATCTGATGATGTTGTGGATATTGCATTATCTAATATTGTTATTACTGGAGATCCTTTAAGTGATTCAGTTTATTCCTTTGCTGAAAAAGCTGATACATTAGGATATTTGGGTCGAAATGGTTATAATTTATCTGAAATTTTTTACTCTTTTGATTCAAATTCTAGTTTGGGAGCAAATAACTGATGACTAAATTAGAAGCAAAAAATATTGTAAAGTACTTTTCTCATGATTCTCATAAACTCAAAGCATTAGGAGGAATAAATCTAAAAGTCAATGCTGGTGATTTCGTATGTTTAGTGGGCCCATCTGGCTGTGGAAAATCTACATTTTTGCGAATAATTGCAGGTTTGGAAAAGCCTGATGAGGGACAAATTATGTTTGATGGGCATCCTGTTACTGAGACTGGTCCAGAACGAATAATGGTATTTCAAGAAGGTGCACTATTTCCTTGGCTCAAGGTTCAAGATAATGTAGAATTTGGATTAAAGATGGCAGGTATCCCAAAGGAAGAACGAGCAAAAATATCTAATCGATATTTAGATATGATGCAATTAACGAAATTTGCGGATTCTTATACTTATCAACTTTCAACTGGAATGAAACAACGTGTAGCTATTGCTAGAGCTCTTGTAATGGATCCTGATGTATTATTGATGGATGAACCCTTTTCAGCTCTAGATCCACAAACTCGGGATTTACTATTAGTTGAAATGCAATTAATTTGGGAAAAAACAAAGAAGACAATCTTATTTGTAACTCACAATGTTTCAGAAGCTACAGTTCTTGGAACTAAAATAGTTGTTTTTAGTAATCGTCCATCAGTTATCAAAAAAGAATTTGAAAATAATTTCCCACGACCTAGAGTTACTGAGGATGAATCCTTACTTAAATTTCAACAAGAAATTTTAGCAGAACTAAGACCTGAGGTAAAGAAAAGTAAAGAGTGAAAATTATGGCAAAAAATTTCTTACCTCATAGAATTATATTTTATATTGGAATAGTAGCTGTTTGGCAAATAATTTCTATGGTTGGAGTTTGGCCTGATAATATTTTTCCATCTCCTTTTGAAGTAGCTGAAGATTTAGCATATGGTGTAGCTGATGGGAGTTTGCTTTATGGTGTTGTAACTAGTATGTGGAGATTAGTCATTGGATTGACAATTGCAATTGTTGGTGGCGTGGTATTGGGAGTTTTCATGGCAAGAATTGAAGTAGTTAACCAAACTGTTGGTTCTTTAGTTTTAGGATTACAATCAATTCCTTCTGTTGCATGGGTCCCACTCGCAATTCTTTGGTTTGGATTAACAGATGGTGGAATAATTTTTGTTACTGCAATTGGAGCAATTTTTGCAGTTACAATTAACACATACACTGGAGTCAAAAATATCGATCCTCACTTTATTGAGGCTGCAAGAAATATGGGTGCAAAAGGTACTCAATTAATCACCGCTGTACTGTTACCTGCAGCATTTCCATACATGATTTCTGGTTTTAAACAAGGTTGGGCGTTTGCATGGAGAGGTGTAATTGGTGCTGAAATCCTATTTTCCTTCCTAGGATTGGGATTTTTACTTAATGCTGGACGCTCTCTAAGTGATGTATCTCAAGTAATTGCAATTATGCTTGTTATCATGGGTATTGGACTTTTGATTGATAGTGTTGTCTTTAAAAAATTAGAAACCAAAGTAATGTCTAGATGGGGATTAAGATAATTTTAAACTGATTTTTCTATTTTTTTTACTTTTAATGATACTACAAATGCACATACAATTATTGCAATTGCAAAATACATTACTACAACATAATCAAATGTAAATGCTATTGTTCCTGCAATTATGGGGCCGATAACTGTTGCAATTGATAATGTGGAACTAAATATTCCTGTTGATGTAGAACGTGGATTGTTTTCCATTAGATGAAAATTTCCTCCAATAAACAAAAATGCCCAAGTTCCACCAACCAGTGCCATAAATGGCATTGCCATCCACCATTCTGTAACAATTGATAATCCTATAAAGACAAATACTGTACAGCCAATTCCAATCTTAAATTTAGTTACATTTGAGATATTAATTTTACTTGCCATTAAATTCATCAAGATAAATGCAGTCAATGTGTTTGCAACATATACAACTGAAATTTGATAAAGTTCAGCACCTAATCTCTCCATTAACATTATTGGAAGAATTGTCCATACTGCTGCAGCTCCAATATGTCTTAGTAGTAATGATGAGAACAAAAATTTATTTTTTAAAATAATTCTTCTTGTAGTTCCTGGTTCTAATTCTTTTTCTTGAATTGGATTTGGTAATTTGATTGTAAATAATAGTCCTATGACAAATGATGCGGCACTAACTAAGAAAATAAGTTTAAGATCATTTACAAATCCAGCAGCTGCAATACCTGCAAGCCATCCCAATGCATGAAATGAAATTACTGTTGCTACCCTTTTTTTATCAATGTTAACCTCATATGCATATGCAATCATTGCAGGAATCATGATTCCACTTGCAATACCTGCTGCAATTCTTGCTAAGAATAACCACGAAATATCATCTGCAAAATAATGTATTCCAAAGGCTATGGCACACCCAACGAAACCAATTCTGATGAATTTGAGCCTGGTTCCTTTCTTATCTGAATGTCTACCAAAATAAATTTCAGATATAATTTGAGCAAAGCTAAATGATGCTACTAAAAGCCCAATTTCAAATATTGAATCTGTAACGCCTTTTGCAATGATGGGCATGAATACAAAGACAATTGAAATTCCAGCATGTTGAAAAAAGGTTGCACTACGGACTAAATTATTTACTTGAAAAGTTTGCATAAATGTACACAAATTAGGATTCTACCTAATTTCAACATACGTATCTATCACCATGATGTTTGTTGGTTTTTCTGAAAAGAGTTAAACTACACAAAAACATTTTAAAATTAATTGACAGAAAAAGAATTATTTTTGGATGCATTACAAAATAGAATTTTACTTTTTGATGGTGCAATGGGAACTGAAATTCAACACTATGATCCAAAATCTGAAGACTTTCCAAATGATCAAGATGGATTTAATGATGGATTAATTATTACACATCCTGAATGGATTCAACAAATTCATAGAAATTATTTAGACGCTGGTTCTGATTGTATTGAAACAAATTCATTTGGGTCAAATAAAATAAAATTAGATGAATATGGTTTTGGTGATCAAACAGTTGATTTTAATAAAAAAATTGCACAACTAGCAACTGATGTTTGTAAAGAATATTCTGATAAACCTCGATATGTGATTGGTTCTATGGGCCCTACTGGATTTCTTCCTAGTTCAGATGATCCTGATTTAGGACAAAAACCACTTGATGAAATTCGAGAAGCGTTTGAATTACAAGCTGAAGGTTTGATTCTTGGTGGAGTTGATGCATTATTGATTGAAACAAGTCAAGACATTTTAGAAGTAAAATTAGTTATTGAGGCATCTCATAATGCAATGAAAAAAACTGGTAAGAAAGTTCCAATTATTGCAAATACTACATTAGATCAATATGGTAAGATGTTACTTGGAACAAATATCCAATCTGCATACACAACTGTTTCTGGTATGGGAATTGATATTTTTGGTTTGAATTGTTCAACTGGCCCAATTGAGATGGACTCTAGTATACAATGGCTTGATGAGCAAAATGAACATAATCTTTTAGTTGTACCAAATGCAGGTATGCCTGAAAATGTGGGTGGTCAAGCAATATACAAAATGACTCCTGAAAAAATGGGGTCTGCATTAGGTGATTTCCTTAATCAGTACAAAAAAGTTCGAATTATTGGTGGTTGTTGTGGAACAAATCCTGAACATATCAAAGAATTAAGAAAAGTAATTGACGAAAAAGCTCACTCTCTCAAGGATTAAGTATTTAGAAAAACTAGGATGATTTTACAATATTGACTACCCCTAGAGTAAGCTCAGCAATGAAAGCAGTTGATCTAAAACAAATTCCTGCACCCCTAATCATCGGAGAACGAATTAACACACAAGGTTCTCGTAAAGCAAAGAAGTTAGTTCTTGATGATAATTATGATGGTTTAATTGATTTAGCAAGAATTCAAGTTGAAGATGGTGCACATTGTCTTGATGTTTGTGTTGCAACAACTGAACGTTCTGATGAATTAGAGTTTATGTTAAATCTTGTAAAAAGATTGAGCTTGGAAATTGATGCACCACTTGTAATTGATTCAACTGATCCTGAAGTAATTGAATCATCCGTAAAACAAATTCCTGGTAGACCAATTATTAATTCAATTAATCTTGAAGGTGATGGAAGTAGATTTAAAAAATTAGCTCCATTAATGGCCCAGTATGGATTACCTGCAATTGCATTGTGTATTGGACCTGAAGGAATGGCGAAAACTCCACAACAAAAAGTGGATACTGCTGAACTTCTTTATGAAACAGGAAAAAAATATGGATTAAAAATTGAACAATTTATTTTCGATGTACTTACGTTCACTTTGGCAACTGGAGAAGATGAATTTCTTGACGCAGGAAAAAATACTCTAGATGGAATTAAGCTTGTTAAAGAAAAATTTCCAAATTCATTTACAGCATTGGGTCTTAGTAACATCAGTTTTGGTCTAGATCCATATGCTAGAAAAATTCTCAACTCAGCATTTTTGTATCATGCAGTAAAAGCTGGACTTGATACTGCTATTGTAAATGCAAAAGAGATTGTTCCTTATGGCGAAATTGATGAAAAAGAGCGTAAACTTGCAGATGATTTAATTTTTAACACTCATCCAAATGCATTATCAGATTTAATCACTCATTTTGGAAAGATTGGCCCTCAAAGTAGTTCTACACGAAAAGTTGATGTTGATCCCTCTTGGCCTCCTGGAAAACGTGCTAACTTTAGAATTTTAAACAGACTCAAGGACGGTATTCAAAATGATGTTGTATCTGCAATTGCAGATAAGTTGGGTAAATCTGAATTGATTAAAAATAATAATGGCATTCTATCTATTGACGCTCCTCAAGAAATCACTCATGATGGTGCTCTTAGAACTCTCAATGAAGATTTACTTTCAGCAATGAAAGAGGTTGGTGAAAAATTTGGTTCAGGCGAATTAATTTTACCATTTGTTCTCAAATCAGCTGAATGCATGAAAGCTGCAGTTGTTGAACTTGAAAAATATTTACTAAAAGAAGAAGGAGTAAGTAAAGGTAAACTTGTTTTGGGAACTGTTTATGGCGATGTACATGATATTGGAAAGAATCTCGTAAAAACAATCTTTCAAAATAATGGTTATACCGTATATGATTTAGGAAAACAAGTTCCATTACAGAAATTTTTAGAAAAAATTGATGAAGTAAATCCTGATGCTATAGGATTATCAGCATTGTTAGTTTCAACTTCAAAACAAATGCAGTTTTTTGTAGAACATGCAAGAAAAAATAAAATGACTGTTCCAATTTTATGTGGTGGAGCTGCAATTAACACCAATTACATTAATCGAATAGCAAAAACAGATGGAATCTATGATGGTGGTGTATTTTATTGTAATACAATGTTTGAGGGACTCAAAACAATGGACCTTCTGGTTTCTGATGAAAAACCAAAACTTTTAGCTGAATGGAAAGAAAAATTAGAAAATTGGAAAGAAAAATCTAGGAATACAATAGATCCTACAACTCTTCCAAAGAGTGACATTAAACCCGTTAGTATTACTGCGCCAAAAAATATTGGAGTGCCAATTCGTTTAAAGATAGATCAAATTAAGATGGATGAAGTTTGGAATCTTATCGATAAAAAATCACTATTCAAATTATCTTGGGGTCTTAGAGGAAAAGCAGGTTCTGAATCTGAAGAGGAACACGAACAATTGCTTTCTCAATGGAAAATTAGAATTATACGAGAAAAACTTTTTGAGCCTGAAATTGTTTATGGTTATTTCAGATGTCATAACAAAGATGGAAAATTACTAGTTGAAAATCCTACAGGCGATGATGTGGAATTTGATTTTCCACGATCTGCCAAATTAGAACACCTCTGTTTAACTGACTATTTTGGAGAAAATGACGTTGTTGCATTTCAATCTGTAACTGTAGGAAATAAAGTAGCAGACATTATTGAACAATGGAATGATGAAGACAAGTATACTGATGCTTACTATTTGCATGGGTTAGCAGTTGAAATTGCTGAAGCCTTAGCAGAATGGATTAACCAAAAAATAAAATCTGAATTGAACTTGGAGAAAAGTGGACTTCGATACAGTTGGGGATTCCCTAGTTGTCCTGATGTGTCTCAACATAGTTTAGTTTGGAAACTTTTACAACCAGAAAAATCTGGAATGACTTTAACTGAATCTGGACAAATTATTCCTGAACAATCAACTGCAGCAATTGTTATTCATCACCCTGATGCAAAATACTTTGTACTCTAATTATCTAGTTTTTCTAAAAATTCACTTAAGCCATTAAAATCACTCGGTGATGTGATTAACACATCTCCTGTAATTTCATGTGTTTTTCTTACTAATTCCTCAAATTTTTGACTGTATTCTGATAAATCTAAATTCAAAAATTTAGCTGATTTTTCATTTTTTTCAGATGGGAATAAAATGATTGGAATTATTAAAAATTCTTTTAGATAATTTGCTAGATTTTGTACTTGTTCTAAATTTTGAATTACTTGTGTCATGAATCCTTTAGGATTTGCTTCTATTTTTTTTGTAATTTTAGAGAAATTAGGTTTATTTGAAATTGAAAGATACAAATCAATTTGTGAATCAATTCCCTGTTCTCTTAGTCTTTTTACAACTGTACTTGGAATTTGTCCTGAATCTTGTTTTCCTGATTGCGATGGATCACCCATAAGAATTAGAATACCTGAAATTCCTATGGATATGCAATTATTTACAAACTCTGAAATTTCTTTTTCATTCTTATCTCTAACTCTTAGGCTAACTGTAATTGGTAAATCTGGAATTTCAGTTCTAATAATTTTCCCAATTTTAATTGGAGATACTCTTTGAAACCCTAAAACATTTTCAGTAAGATGTATTGCATCACATTTTTCTGAAATGATTTTTATTTTTTTGATGAATTTAGTTATTGATTCATCAGTATTGATTTCAGGCAGAATTTTAGGTGGATTAGCTTCGTACCTGATTGTCATATTGTAATTTTTTTAATCCTTGGTTAAAACCTTTGAATACCAAAACCAATATGGAATGGTAGGAAAAGAAACAAGATGTTTTTAGATGATTTAAAATCTATACTTTCAAGCCCTATAATCTCAAAACCAGAATTTAATGAAAAATACAGATTAGCATCAGTACTAGTGGTAATTTATGGTGAGAATCCTATTGTGGTAATGACTGAAAAACCTAAACATATGAAATTTCATGCAGGTGAAATTTCATTTCCTGGTGGGAAATTTGATACTGATGATTCTGATCTTTTAGAAACTGCATTACGTGAAACTAGTGAAGAAATTGGATTGACTATTACTCGAGATCAAGTAATTGGACAATTAGAATCTGTGATTACTTTGAATTCTGGTTTTTTAATCACTCCATTTGTATCTGTAATTGATGAGATTCCTCCACTATCTGCAAATTCTGAAGTTGAACAAATTTTTCATATCCCATTAGAACCATTTTTGAAAACTATGGCACCTGATCCTGATCCAACTCACAACATAATTCAAGAAATGTACACTTTTGAATATCAAAATCAAATGGTATGGGGTGCTTCAGCAAGAATTCTAAAACAGATTCAAAATTTCTTCGTACATTGAGATTCATTTAAAAAGAGCTCTTCGTGCCTGAAAATCTATGGCTGCACGCAAGTCTTCTCCAAGAAAAATTCGTCTGCTTAAAAAAACAAGACAGACATCACCTGTACCAGCTTGGATCATTCTCAAAACTAAGAGAGGTGTTAGAACAAATCCAAAACGTAGAGCTTGGAGATCAACTGATGTGGAGGTTGGATAAATGTCTCAAGAATTAGAAAGAGTTTATACAATTAATTTAGGTAAAGTCAAACTTTCACAGTCTCAACATAGAGCTGTTAGAGCAATTAACATGATTAGAGAATTTGCTAGACATCATATGAAAATTGAAGAAATTAAAATTGAAGAGGAATTAGCTCATCTAATTTGGTCAAAAGGAGTTCGAAATCCTCCAAGAAAAGTTAGAGTTAGAATGACTAAAACTGATGATGGTTATATTCTAGTTTCACAATACACTGAAGAAGTAGAATCTGAAGTAGATTCTAAAAAAGATACTAAAAAAATTGATGATAAAGTAGA
>JAPYTM010000031.1:6160-9337 GCA_029941825.1 Candidatus Nitrosopumilus sp. | reverse complement strand
AGTCATGGAAATGTATTTATGAAATTTTACAATGGTGAACTTGAAATTGCCCATAATGGGGTAGAAACTTTTGCAGAAGTTAAAAAACGAGTTTTAGGAATAGTTGATCATATAATTGAAAAACATCCTGATGAAAATATAGTCCTTGTAACTCACATGGATCCAATCAAAGCAATGTTGTCCACTGTAGTTGATTTATCTCCTACCAACCTTTTTGAGTTAATAATTGCAAATGCTTCTCTTAACATCTTTAGAGAAAAAGAACAAAAATTCTCAATTTCTGGACTTAATGTAATGCATCCCTCTCGATTTGATCAAGGATGGTAGCTAAGAATCTTGAAAACCCTTAAATAGAAATTATAGGTCACGTCATTCAATTACTATGAAGAAATTCGTTGGGTTATTCTTAGTATTGGCAGTTTTAGTAATTATTCCTGCTGTAGATTCTGTGTTTGCTGCAGGTGATGAACCTGGAGAATATCTTGATCGTAGAGTGATTATTTGGAACTTATTTTTTAAAATGATGACTATAGCATTTGTAGTTGGTGCAGTAGTATCTGGTACTATGATTTGGTTATGTTGGAGATTTAGAGAATCACATCCAAATGCAAAACCAACTTCATATGAGGGAACTGACTGGTAAACATGAGTGGACACTCTAACTGGCCTGAATGGATTTACGTTGCAGTTGTAATTGCGTTAATGTGTTGGGTTGGAGCTGAAGCATGGAATGCAGAAAGACTAGTAGAACATGTTCCAGCAGATGCTGAATTAATCAAAGTTATTGCACAACAATGGTTCTGGACTTTTGAATATGAAGATGGAACAAAAACAATTGGTGACCTTTATGTTGAATCTGGAAAAGCATACAAATTTGAAATAACATCAAAAGATGTAATTCATTCTTTTAACATTCATGATTATGTTGTATTGATGGATGCAGTTCCAGGTAGAGTTAACACTGTATGGTTTGCTCCTACTGATGTAAGAACTCATGATATTCAATGTAGAGAATATTGTGGATTAATTCACTATAACATGAGAGGAACATTACATGTGGAGGAACCATCATCTTGATAACGCTTTTATCACAATCACAAAGTGAGGAGATTAACTAATGGTTCTAGAATTACAAAAGCCACGTCCAATTTGGCAAATAATGTTTTCTACACATCACACTGACGTTGGTTTACTCTATCTAATTTTATCTTTATCATTCTTGTTTATGGGTGGTGCATTAGCACTCATAATAAGAGCAGAATTGTTCTTACCAGGTGCACAAATTCTTGGTGATGCAATGACCTTTAACAGAATTTTTACAGTTCATGGTACAACGTTAATCTTTTTGTTTATCTTACCTTTTGCATCTGCAGTTGGTAATTACTTTGTTCCAATAATGGTTAGATACAAGGATATGGCATATCCAAAACTTAATGCAATTGCATTTTGGATGATTCCACCTGGTGCTGCACTTGTCTGGTTAGGCTTTGCAGACTTTACTTGGTATGCGCAACCACCATACTCCATCATTAGTGCTCCAGGTCCAGCAGCAGACATGTGGATTTTTGGACTAAAAATTTTGGGTATTTCATCCGTACTTGGTGCCATTAACTTTGTAGTTACTATTCTCAAATGTAAACATCCAGACATGTCAATTGGCCAAGTTCCATTATTAGCATGGTCATTTTTGGCTTCATCTTTGATTATTCTTGTTGCAATTCCAACATTTGCAGCAGCACTTCTAATGCTTTTAACTGACAGATTAGGTGTTAGTGGATTCTTCAATCCTGCAATGGGAGGAGACCCTATTGCATATTCACACTTGTTCTGGTTTACATTCCATCCTGAAGTGTATGTTCTAGTAATTCCAGCAATTGGTATGATGTATGAAATTATTCCAAGATTTTCTAGAAAGCCAATCTATAGTTATAACTCTGGGGTTTTTGCATTTGTTTTGTTATCAATCGTTGCATTCTCATCATGGGCTCATCACATGTATGCAACAGGAATGTCATTTACAGAAAAAACAGTCTTTATGGTAGGAACTCTTGCAGCAGTACCAGCATCTGCTATGCATGTGTTTAATTTTATTGCAACAATGTGGAATGGCAGAATCAAATTCTCAACCCCAATGATGTGGGCAGTTGGAGGAATAGCATTATTCTTCTCTGCAGGTGCAGGTGGAGTTGCAAATGCTGCTATGCCATTAGACTTTTCAACACATGACTCATACTGGGTGGTTGGGCATTTCCATCTCTTTGTGATGGGCACTATTGCATTTGGATCAATTGGTTATCTTTACTACATGTTCCCATATGTTACAGGTAGAATGTACAATGAAACTTTAGGTAAGGTACACTTTATCCTATCTTTCATAGGTACTATACTGGTATTCTTTACACAACATGTACTTGGTTTGTATGGAATGCCAAGAAGAGTTTTCGATTATCCCCCAATTCCAGAATGGATTATCATGAACCAAATTGTTACTGTAGGTGCAATGATTATTGGTGTCAGTATGGTAATCTTCTTAGCAAACATGATTTACAGTTCAGGAAAAGGCAAACTTGCAGATACTGATGATCCATTTGGTCTAGGTGGCAAGTATTACTATCCATTTGAGGCAAAGAATCCAAAACATTAGGAGATATATGAAATGAGTCACGATAATTCCAAAAATGTTTACAGAACAACTCCAGCTAGAACTGGTAAAATGCTCATCATAATGTTGGGTATTTGTATTGTTGGTGGAATAATTTTCTTTTCAATGTGGGACTATTGGATTTCAGCACCTGCTCCAGTTGTAGCAATGATGGCTGGAGGAGATGATCATGCTGGACCTGCAGTACAAACAGGAGAAACTATTACATCAGATCTTTCATTTATTGAATCATCAGACTTTAGGACTTTGGCGTTTAATGCGTTACCTGGTGAAAGCGGGAATAACCCTTCAATACACATGAGTGTTGGAGATAAAGTTGTCTTTAATGTTGATAATGCTGGAAGATCATTTCATTCTTTTGGTGTTACAGCAAACGATGAAGGCTTTTCTGGAATAGTTGCAGGTAGTGATATTGGTACAGCTTCTAATCCATTAAAACCTGGTGAGGGTGGAACATCAGAATTTATTGCAGGTGAAGAAGGAATTTACTATTACATTTGTACAGTTCCAGGTCA
>JAPYTM010000031.1:0-6060 GCA_029941825.1 Candidatus Nitrosopumilus sp. | reverse complement strand
AAGGTTCAGGAGTTCCTGGATGTGATGAAACAAATGAATGTTATATTCCATTTAATGTCTCAATTTCTGCAGGTGAAGAAATCACTTGGAGTAATGATGATTCAGCAGCTCACACAGTAACTAGTGGAACCCCTACAGATGGTCCTGATGGAATATTTGATAGTAGCTTGTTTATGGCAGGTGGCACATTTTCTGTAACACTTGATGAATCTGGGGAATACCCTTACTTTTGTATGGTTCATCCTTGGATGACAGGCAATATTTCAGTAAACTAGAATCGAAAAATATTGGCTTTACAATATCTTGCATTAGCAACAATGATAGTTTTGTATTCTCTCATGTTTATTGGAGGATATGTTTCAGCTGCTGGGCTTGGATTAACTTGTCCTGATTGGCCTTTATGTCCGGATGGAATATTCCCATCTGAAGAATATCTAATTGAATGGACTCATAGATTAGTTGCAGCAACCACTGGTGCATTAGTAGTTGCAACTATGGTTGCATCTCTTATTAACAAAAATGCTGATTTAAAGATCAAAGTAACAAGCTCACTTGCATCTGTATTTGTAATTACTCAAATTGTCCTTGGTGCTATGGTGATTGATCTAAAACTACATGCAGTTTTAGTTGCCATTCATTTGGGAATTGGAATATTATTATTCTCAATGGTGTTATTGACTACTTTATTTGCATTTAGAATATCCAAAATATCAATAGACTCTAAATCTTAAATTTTTTCAAAATTCTTGGATAGTAAATATACCCAACAACTGCTGCTAGACATAAAGCTCCAATCGTTATTGAAAGAATAAAGATAATTCCAAATGGACTTTGTGTTCCCATGTTAAATGTATAAGTATGTGTTTCTTGATTTTTTCCAATATCATACAAGTCAATCTTTACAATATGATTTCCTGGATTTCTCCAAACATAATCAAAATCCCAATGAGATCCTTCAACGGATTCTATGGGAATTGTATCTACTTGTTGATCATTAAAGAAAATTCTAATTCCCATTGTAAACCTTTCAACATCTTCGTAATCAAACCCTTTAGTTACTTTCACCTTAAATTGAGATGGTTCCCCAATTTGTGGAAATTCAGGTGTTGTAGCTACTTGTACTCTATAACCTGCCTCAAATTTTTCAGCAGAATTAAACATTGAATGAGCAAAAGCATCATCAACAATTAATATGGATAATAACAAAACAGGAATTAGTAAAAGTGATCTATTTTTAACCAATTTAGATATCTTAGAAATTCGATAAATATATTGTAAATCAATTTATTTTCGAAAATCTTCAAAACCTTTAAATCCTTATTGGCAAGACATGGTACAATTGACCATTGTAACAAAATCAATTGATATCAAAATACCTGTAGATAGTGTTTTTACTTACTTTGCAAGACCAGAACACGTTTCTGATCAAATCAAAAATGACACAGTAGGTATGACTGTAATTCCTATGGACATTAAGGAAGGAATGGGTGTAGGTACAACATTTAGAATTATTGGTGACTTTAGCGGTAAACGTTTAGAGTGGGATTGTGAGACAACTGAATTTGTTAGAAATGAAAAAATTGTTGCAAAACAATTCAAAGGTCCGTTTAAGAGATGGCAAATTACTAATGAATTCAAATCATTAGGTGATAATCTTACTAGAGTCACAATGTCTGTAGATTATGCAATGCCATTTGGTCCACTAGGTGCAATTTTGGATAAAGCAAAATTCGCAAAATCTGCTGAGAAAGGAATGGAAACAGCTCTTTACAATGTTAGAGGTTTACTTGAAGGGAACGGCTCAATCCCTGTATATATCACATTAGATGCATACAAAAAACTCATTGCAGAAAAGAAAAAAATGAACGATGTTCCAGTTTCAACTGTACTTACAGCAATCATTGAAAAGTACAATGAAATTGAAACTAAACCACAAAACTAAATTTTCCTTTATTTTACAATCTTAAGATTAATAACAACTCTGGGCTTATCGATTTTAATGGGTTTATGGCGCAGCCAGGTAGCGCACCGGACTCTTAATCCGGTTGTCGAGGGTCCGAATCCCTCTAGACCCGCTTTCTAATTTTAAAATTTAGATTTAAATAATTTTTTTTAGTAAAGTGAATCTAGGTTTATCTGGTTCTATATCTTCATGCATATCCACATCACTTACAATTTTTACTTTATAGTTAATCCATTTCTTATGCATATTACGAAATTTATGATTTTCATCAATTTGTTTTTCATTTTCTTCAAATTTTTCACAATTCATTATGTATTTTCCAGCTACTCTGTACATTTCAGCAATTCCTTTCTCAACTGTATCATCGTCCAAATAATTCAAAAGTTGATGTGTAAAAACAAAATCAATTGACGAATCTTCAAATGGTAAGTTTGTAATGGATCCATTTCTAAAATTCACACTCGAATGTTTTTCTTTTGCTATTTTCAATGCATTATCATTAAGATCAATTCCGTGAATTTGGAATGTTTCAGGAAATAGTCTTAAATCAATACCTGTTCCACATCCAATTTCTAAAACACTTGTGCAGCGTAATGATATAGCCAAATCTCTTGTAAATTTTGCAAATTCTTCATTATACCTGGCTTCATTTTCATTTGTATATTTATCCCAAAATTCTCTATTGTAACTCATAGAGTTTTTCATACATTACTCTATTTGATATTAATTGTTTAGTGCTGACATTTACATGGAATAAGTTTTGTATCAAATGTACAATCATGTGGTCCATCTGATTTTCCTTGTGTTGGAATTTCCTTCATACAGTCTTCATGACGTCCTTTTCTACAAAACCAGCAAATTTCCTGAGTATCACCTGTAGCACATGAATCCATAATCTTTGAGCATTTTTGTGGGTAAAAAACTTCATGGAAAATTAGATAAATGTCAACCAAGGCATGAATCTCTCATCTTTACTCATGACTACATCTGTAAATGATTTTTGTAATGCCTTTGTGATACTGCCCATTTTTCCATTTCCAATCTTCACTTTATCGATTTGTGTTACTGATTTTACTTCTGCAGCAGTACCTGTCATAAAAATTTCATTAGCTGTATAGAGATCATCTCTTTCCAAATCTCGTTCAATTACAAAACCACCATTTGCCTCAATAATTTGGATTATTGCATCTCTTGTAATTCCTTCCAATCCACCTGCAGAAAGTGGAGGTGTTTGAATAATATCGTCTTTGACAACAAAAATATTTTCAGCACTTCCTTCTGCAACTTTTCCATGAAAATTTAACATTATTGCTTCATCATAACCATTTTCTAATGCTTCCATTCTTGCAAGTGCTGCATTTGCATAGTTTGATGCTGCTTTTGCTTGCATTGGTTGGGATCTTGAATCAATCTTTATCCAACTTGATACTTTACATTTTGCACCAGAAAATTTACCAGCTTTTGACTCCCCCATATTCCATTCCCAACATGCAATTGAAATATCTACTTTATTTTGAGTAGGAGTTAACCCCATTGTTCCATAACCATAGTATGCTAATGGTCTAATGTAACATTCTTTGAGTTTACTAGAATTTACGGTTTTTACAATAGCGTTTGAAATTTCTTTTTTTGAGAATTGCATTTTCATCGAATACAATTTTGCAGATTTAAAAAATCTATCAACATGTTCTGGTAGTCTAAATATTGCAGGACCCTTTGGTGTGTTATAACATCTGATTCCTTCAAAGATTGATGTGGAATAATGTAATGCATGAGTCAGTACATGAACTTTGGCATCTTTGAATGGCACTAGTTTCCCATTCATCCATATTTTACCAACTTCTTTCATAGGAGAGGGAAAAAACTCTACTAATTTAAAGAATTATTTTTTTATTCAGTTTTTTTAAATTGAAAACTACATATCACACAAACCATTAATTTGGGCATGGAGTGGACTTTTGGTTTTATTGCAATTGCATTACTTGTAATTGGATTAGTTGGACAGGCATTTGAAATGCGAAAGATTCGCTTGGCAGTAACTAAAGATGATGAATTGGCTTCAGCAAATATTTTTATAAATAAGAAAAATTTCAAGTGGTACACTGTTATTGGAATTGGAATTATTCTTTGGTATGTATCTGAGCGTATAGTTGTCTGATCTATACAGATCAGCTCTAAATACTAGAAAGTGTAAGTTGTAGTATCGCATGTTTTGGGTAACGCCGGACTGAATCTAGATAACGGTCCAAGAATAAACCCATGATGGCTGCACTGGTGTAAAAACCGGAACGCCACACTTTTCATTAAATAAAATTGATTTTTATAATTTCTTGGTGAATTGCATTAATTGCTTTTCTTATGTTGTTTTCTGCATCTTCTACAACAATAATTATTCGTGAAGTTTCTTCTTGTGCATCCATATTCAAAATGTTTAATCCAGATTCACCAATTTTTGCACTAGTTCTTGAAACAACTTGTTGAACTCTCCACATTTCATCACCGATCAATGTGATTACTCCTCTGTTGTATGTAATTGTAGCAAGAGAATCAAATCCTAACAAGTATTTTTCATTTCTTTTTACATAATCTCCATCTAAAAATAATATTCTAGAAAATCCAATTCCATCTTTTGTAAACGGTGATAAAATTATAAATTCACTGTAACGTTTGTCTTTTTCTAACGATGTAAGTAATTTTTGAATAGAATTTGTTTCAATTCTAAAAATTGCACAATTTTCTTTTCCTGTGACTATTTTTATTGGGTGTCCTTTTTGCTCACCTAATACTCTCTTAATTATAGTTATTTTTTCTGGATTTTTCATATTTGTAACTATTATTGGCATATCAACTCCATTTTCCACAATTTCTTTAATTGCAATAGGATCCAAAATTTTCATTCCAAACATTCCAGCTAATCTAGCTTCATTGTATGATAATTGATTTACTTCTCTTAATCCAGAATCAACAATTTTTGGATCTGCAGAAACTACGGCACTGTCTTTTTCAAAATCTATACAAGTTTCGTATTTCTTATGAAATAAAATTCCTAGATCAGCTGCAGTCCTATCTGATCCACCCCTTTCATACGTGGTTGTAATGTTTTCTTCTGTCTTTCCAATAAATCCGCCAATAGTAACTACTTGATTTTTTTCCACTAATTCTGAAATTTTACCCATTTTATTCCTTGATTCTGCAGTGAGAAAATTTGTAGATTCTATGTTGTTATCTGTAATAATTGGCCAATCTTCAAATTTTACAGCGTCTACTTTGATGCTATTACTTCTTAGAATGTAATTCATTACATGAGACATCAAAATTTCTCCTGAAAATGCTAGTGCTCTTGAACGTATTTCATCTATGAATTCTTTGTTTTCAAATGCTTCATCCAGTGCTTTTTGTGCTTTTTCTAGATGTGAATCAATAGCATTTTTACAATTTTCCTTATTTTCTAAATTAACCATTCCTAAAATTTTTTGATAAGTTGATTTTATAATATCTAAAGTTGGAATAATCCCATTTTCTGCATTTTTTCCTTGTTCTAAAACTACATCCGTAAGTGAACATTTTTTTCCATTGTACATTGTTTGTGGAGCAGAAAACACAGCTATTACTTTAGAATCTTTTTTCAAATCATTAATTCGTTTAATAATTTCTGGAATAAATACACCATCTACACCTATTGCACTTCCGCCAAACTTTGCTACTACTAACTTTGTCATGATAACTTGTTAAAACCCACTGGCCATCTATTAAGCATTTGATTATTGAATAAATTTTCTAATAATATCTGCTGCATTTTTTGCACCATTATTGTTTACTTGGCTTCTTTTGTGTTCGAGTCTTTCTAAAATTAATACATCTAGTCTATTGATATCCTCAAAAACAAATCCTTCTTGTTTTGCATTATCTTCTTGTTCAAAATGACCTTTTATAGGAATGAATATGGATGGTGTTCCATAGAAATTAGCCTCATCTATTGTTGATTTTCCAGCCATGGAAATTAACAAATCTGATGCAAAAATTAATTCATGTAAATTATCCACAAATCCTAAATTTGTAACATTCTCAAATTTTTTATTTACTGCAGGACCTGACAC
>JAPYTM010000030.1:3564-9346 GCA_029941825.1 Candidatus Nitrosopumilus sp. | reverse complement strand
AAAATTATTAGGAAGTTGTTTCATCGAAGGTTTCAATATCGGTCTCTAGTTCTTTTCCTAAACCTTCCCACCATTGTTTAGTTTGATCTATCATTTTCACTTGCAACTTAACTAAAATTCTCCTTTATAGATCTGTCGGTTGATAAATCATTGATCAATTCATAATTTTTTATGAAATTATTTTTACTCTTGACCTGCTTGTTTTCTTTTTCTTTTTCTGTATATGATAATAATTAGAGTTCCACCTGCACATCCCCAAAAGTATGGATTACTTGCTCCCATTGGAATCCCAATTGATTGAAGTGATCCAACAAATCCTAAAATCATAATTGCTACAAATCCTAATCCTATCATTTCTAGCATTTTTGTCATAATTTTTTTTGTATAATCAAAAAGATATATGGTTTTGTAAATCCAGTAATTTATGGATAAATATCTTTTAGTAATCTTAATCTTTATGGTTGTAACTATTCCTATAGCATTTATCGAACCATCTACAGGAGACTTGAGAGATCCACCTCTTATTCCACTATTTTATGCAGCAATAGCAGGAATAATAATTATTGTTCTTTATAGCTCTTACAAAGAAAGAAAAGAACGACAAAAAGCCAATGTAAAAAGAAGATCTAAAAAATAGATTTTAAAGTTCCAATCCGAATGATTCTGCAATACTGGAGAATTTTACATAAGATTCCAAGTATTGTCTTCCTTTAGTAGTAATTACAAAAGTATTCTTACCATCAAATTCAATTTTGTTAATTAATCCTGCACCAGTCAAATTTGCCAAGAATTTTGACAATCTTGAATGCGATAAGTTTGCTTTAGTTAGAAGAGATGTTGTTTTAATACCCTCTTGTCCTGATTGTTGAGTAACTACAAGTAAATCTGCAACAATTTGCATACTAGTTCTATAGGAAACCATACGTAATTTAATTTAAAACTCAGATATAAGGGTATTACCATTAATTCAGATCAGATAAATAATCTATGCCCTGATTTTTAGATCATGTCATCATCATCTGTTCAGTGGTTTGATGATTTTGTTGGTGTCGCCTATAGATACTATGATCTTAGAATGAATGTGGTTCCTTTATTGACTGATAGAAAACAATCTGCATCACTCTGGCATGATGTAATTCATTGGTGGGTAGATCCATCCATCAAAATCAGATTTGTGGAAATTGATGATGATTACTGGTTCATTATGGGGGCTGATTCTCAAAAACCTACAACTAACATGTCTTTTTTTAAGAAATTACAAAAATCTGAAAATTATGAGCGATTTAAAAAAGGCCATGGTGGTGAAGCATATCTTCGATTGGGTGTATATACAGACAAACCACTTAATGATGTTAAAAAAAATGCAATGTGTAAATGTAATCATGAAGCTCGAGATCATGATGAAAGTGATAATGATGTATGTCTTTTCAACAATTGTGATTGTAAACAATTTTCTAGTTTTCAAGTAAATTTATTGAAAAGAAAAAAAACGATCACTGATATTAAATTCTTAGAAGAAAAAGATGTAAAAGATGATGTTCTTGCATGGAATTGTATTAATATAAATAAATATTCAAAATCAGAATAAATTTAATCTAAATCCTTGTTTACTCTGACATGTTCTCCAGGATAATGTTCTCCAATTTTTTTCGAATAACATTTTCCACATAGTAAACCTTCTATCTCCCATTCCTTCATTGGTTTGAAACAAAGTTCAATTTTTCCACTACAAATTTTACATTTTTCTTTTGTTCCCAAAGTGTTTTCACTCTTTTTAATCAATATAAAAAACATACTGGAATAAACCCTGCTTCAAAAATTATGTTAAATATCACCTGTTTATATTGAATTTTGGTAGTAGTCTGGTCAATGTAAACCTCCTGCAAGATTTTTACTTGGTTGGACTTCTACCTTTTAAAATTAGAATAAATTACTCGTTAGTTTTTTTAATGCTAAAATTTCTTCCTCCTCTTGTCTGATTTTTTTATCAATTACACGAAGCATTGAATCATTCCAAACATGTTGTGAAAAGAAATTATGTTTAGTATTTGCCAATTCAATTTCATCATCTACTACTGTATCTTCAAGAAATTTAGTCACAATTACATTTGTGAGTTTTAAAATTCTAGAATTAAGTTTGAAACTGCGGAAAATAGGCTCTAATTTTCTAATATCTATTTTAAAACCTTCATCTGATTCAAGAATTTTTTTATAAAGTACTCTAAAGTAAACTGCAACAAAAAATAATGTTGCATATCTTTTAGTTTTATGACCTCCTTGTTTTCCATATTTTAATGATTTTTTTGCAAATTCTTTTACAAGATATGGATATAACAAAATTCTATAATCATCTTTTAAATTATCATTGAAAATGTAATCGTATTTACTTCCTCTTGGAAGAAATTGAGATGGTGAACTATATGCCTCAGTAGGTCTTTGTTCTATTCCTGCAACTAAACATTGAATTGCATCTTTTGCAACAATGACTTTTTTATGATTATCTGGAAGATAATTATTGTATGTTACATCTCCTTCATATTCACATTGTTTTGATTTTGATTTCGTATCAAAAGAACCTGCTTGAATTTCATAAAAATAACCACTGTTTTTTAATTGTGACTTGATTGATTTATGAAAATCCATCAATGAGACTAAATCTTTTCCTCTTACTGAATTTTGAGAATTTCTATATTTTGTAATATTATTTTGTTCTTGTTCATCATCTGCTTTTATTATTGTAACTGTCATTGATCCTTCCATGTTTTTTGTTCTTTTAGCATGGTCAAGAATAGAATTTGATGTTTGTGCACCATTCACAATTTGTGGTGCATGGAGCTCAATCAAATTATTCTCTAATTCTATAAAATCACTAACTACAATGGTTATCCCGTTGTTGTAATAGAAGAATTTACCTGGATCATTTTGTAATGTTTCGCGTAATCCTTTGTTAACTGTAGTCTTGAATTGCATCCATTGTCTGATGTTTGATTCAAAGACATACTCTCTACTCTTACTTACAAATTCAGTGAGTTCCCGTAATTTCAAAATTCCTAGTATAGTATTTTCATGTCTAAGCATTCTTTCCAGTTTGATTGATGATTTTTTACCTGCTGCTGGTTTTTTAATCCGATCCCATAATTTTTGAACTATTTTCTCTCCATCTATAACTTCTATAAACTCATCTTCATATTTCACTTTTTGATCAGTAACATAGCAGCATTTTATCTTAAGATTTTTTTCTTTTATTTTTGTAACAAGTTGAGCTAATTCCGGTCTCATTTTTGTTACATCTTTTGCAAATAATCGTTTTACATCTTCTTTGAATTTGGCAATTGCTTCTAGTGAATGTGATGTGCCGTATTTTGATTGGAATAATCTAATAGTATTATCTGAAAAATCTACTGGTAGATATGCATCAATTCCAAGATCATTTGCACCATCAACAATTGCATCTGCTGCGTCGTCTTCTGTAGCCTCAAATACTCGTGTTAACACCCATTGAAGAAAATTATTCCCTTTCTCAACTTCACTTTTAGAATTTTCAGCATATTCTTGAATACTTCCCAGAACATTCTCTGTAAATCCTTCTAGAGGTGGGCTGGATTTTTTTTGTATTAATAACATGTGTGAACCTGGTATATACTCTAACAACCCATTCTTATTTTGAGACAATTCCATCTTCTAATATGTTATATATTTAGAGAATCTGGTAATTATGTAATAACTCTGTTTTGGATGTGATGTGATTTGCTAAAAAAAATAATCATTGTTCTAGTTATTGGAATCGTGATACTTGGAATAATTACTATGCTTACTTTCAATAATTCTATTGAAACAAATAATGATACCGATTTAATTCTAGAATCTGATGTCATAATGCCTTCTAAAGTATCTCGCCCTGGATGTGAAGAATATGATAGATGCTACATTCCATCTCAAATTGTTATTGAACATGGAAAACAAGTAACATGGGTAAATGAAGATTCAGCTTTTCATAGTGTCACTTCTGGTTTTTACGGTGAACCTACTGAACTTTTTGATAGCGGTCATCTTGATCCGTACCAATTATTCTCTTTTACTTTTGATGAAATTGGGATTTATGATTACTATTGTACATTACATCCATGGATGGATGGACAAGTTATTGTTGAATAAGGTACCCGAGGGAGTCGAACCCCCTTGTATAAGCTTTGCAGGCTCACGCATAACCGTTCTGCCAGAGTACCGTTTTAAAAAACATAAAATGAACAATTAACTCTTTAGATTAGAATTTTTGAAATGGTTTTGAAGCCAGCTTTACATCTTCACCTTTTACAGTTTTTCTACCTGCATGAGCTGCCATGTCCACTGCACTTTTTGCAATACCTCCAGCAAGTTCTTCAACTATTCTTCTTAACTCATCTGCTGATTCATCACTAACTCTTTCAGCTCCTGCCTTTTTCAAAATTCTATACATGGCAGATAGTCCTAGTTCTGAAGATTTCATGAATTCTATTTTAGTTTTTTCTGAAAAAAGATAACGAGTGAAAAAATATTACTAAGGAATCGATTTATACAGACTATTTTAAGAATTGATAAAGAAATGACATGGTATTTTGATTCTCACATTCATTTGTCTGATTACACATATTCTTCTGATATTACGTTTATTTTAAAAGAGATGGAAATTTTAAAAATTAAAGCTTGTTGTGTTTCAATGAATTATGAAAATTCTTTAGAAACATTAAACCTTACAAAAAAAAGTAAATTAGTTTTACCTTTTATTGGAATTCATCCTGAATGTGCAAATGATAACCTTGAACAAATTACTGATTTGATAGAAGAACATAGCCAAAATCTTTCTGGAATAGGGGAAATAGGATTGGATCCTACTTATGTTAAAAATAATGAAGATACTAAAAGACAAATCCATGTTTTTGAAACATTGTTATCTCTTGCAGAAAAATTTAACAAACCTGTTTCTATTCATTCAAGAAAAAGCCTTGATGATGTTTTTCAAATAATGACTTCCTATAACACTAAACATGCTTTACTCCATTGGTTCGATGGTAGTAAAAAACAACTCCAAAAAGCAATGGATATGGGATTTTTTGTGTCATATGGGCCTGTAATGGTGTATGCAAATGATAAACAAACTTTGTTGTCTAAAACTGATGAATCTAAAATCCTTGTTGAAACTGATGGTCCTGTGAGATTTTCTAGGTGTTTTGAAATGAAATCTGGACAAATTAGCTTTATTCCTAGTGTAATCTTTTGTGCTTCTAAAATTCTAGGGAAATCCTATGATGAAATGACATTACTGCTAGAAAAAAACTCAAATTCCTTCCTTAGAATATAGGTATAAAATACCCTGATTGATTTTGTGAAGAATGGATAGAATAAAGCGTCTCTCATTTGAAGTACTTGATACTCACAAGTCCAAATTCGGAGAGGATTTTGCTGATAATAAAAAAGTTCTAAATCAAATTGCTATTATTCGTTCTAAAAGTTTGAAAAATAAGATTACTGGTTATATTACTAGATTTATCAAAAAAGAGATTCGTGAAGAAAAAGATAAACAAGCACGAATTTCATCTTCACAATTTCAAAAACAAGACGAATCTCAAATAGAAACTCCTGAAATTATCATCTCTGAAAAAGTTTCATCTGAAACTATTATAGAAACTACTTCTGTAGAAGAGAAATCTGAATAATAAATAAAATATTAATTTTCTAAATTTTAAATTCGATTAGAATGATTACAGTAAAATTTATCGGTGGTGCAAAAAAGTCATTTTTAAGC
>JAPYTM010000030.1:0-3464 GCA_029941825.1 Candidatus Nitrosopumilus sp. | reverse complement strand
GATTAGAATGATTACAGTAAAATTTATCGGTGGTGCAAAAAAGTCATTTTTAAGCGAAGAATTAATTATTAATGAATCTGACATTACTATTCAAAAATTACTTGATTTATTATTAGAACAAAAACCTGACAATACCCCTTATCTAGACATACAGAATATTTTGATTGCGATAAATGGAACTGATTCATCTGCTATGGATGGTAAATCTACTAAACTTAAAAATAATGATCTTGTTAGTATTATTCCTGTAATACATGGAGGTTCCTCAAAAAAACTTTCTTTTGAAATATTGAAAAAACAAATTCAAATAGTTGAAATTAAAGGTGAAAAAACAATTGATGTAAAATTTCTTGTTGATCTAAGAAAAAGATTCCCAAAAATTCATCTTCAAGCTGTATCTAGTAATTTTATTTTAAATAATAATCATTTAAAAAAAATTTTATTTTTATCTTTAGAATCTGAAAAAAATAATATTTTACTTTCAAATAAACTTGAAACTGATATTTTAATACGTTTTGCATTGACTGGACAAATTTCTGATGCAATCATGAATGTTGGAATAAAACCAAAAACTAATTTTATTTTAATCACAATTGGAAATAAAAAAACTCTAAATTTAATATATACAGAATTATTTCCATTTTCTGTTAATTTATTTTCAAAAGATAATGCTTTATTTCTAAAAAAATATTTTAAAATAACAAAAAAACAACTTGATTCGGTTTACTCAAAAAATCCTTTAGAAGATATTTTAGTAGAAAAAGCAGCTATTTTATTCTGAAATACTTCGTTTAGTTTTTTCAATGCTTAATACATCTGATTTTTTTAATATGGAAACTCCTGTTTTATTACCTAAAATCTCAATTAATACAACTTTATCTGCAAATTCGAGTGAAACTTTATTTTTTATTTTATTTGCTATTTTTTTAATTATTTCTTGACTGGATAAATTTGAATTTCTCTTTTCAATTGATATTCTATACGTTTCACCATCTATGATTTCTTTACTCATTTCTGAAACTATTTTTTCTATTTCTTCAATATTTGTTTCAATGACTTTTTGAATTGGTATAATTCTTAAACAATATCTTACACTCCAAGGTTCATCAAGAACCATCTCTTTAATTTTTCTTACCACTTCTACTGGATCAAGCTTTGTTTTGGCAGTCAAAATCCCTGACATTTCTGTAATCGTAACTTTCACATCTGAATCACCAAATTCTTTTAGAATATCACATAATTCTTCTTCTGTCTCAGGTTCTAGATGTCTAGCACAAGTAATGATCATATTCATAATCCCAAAATCTCCTCTTTACTTATAGAACCTTTTCTAATTATTTTGATCTTTTTATTTTCTATTTCAATAATTGTAGATTCTGCTTTACTTGTAATCATTCCACCATCAACAAAAATATCATAGTTTTGCATATTTTTTAAACATTCATCCGGATTTGTAGATGATAATTGTCCAGAAATATTTGCACTAGTTCCTACTAAAAAATTACATTTCTTTAACAGATCTAGTGTACATTTGTGATTTGGAACTCTTATGGCAATTTTATCAACAACATTTAATGATTTTTTTAGATTTTCATCAGTTAATTTTAAAATTATTGTAAGTGGACCTGGCCAAAATTGTTCTACAATTTTTTTAGAATATTCATCAAAAAAAGCAATTTTTTCTGCAATTTCTTTTGAATATGCTAAAATTGGAAATGGTTTTGAAATGTTTCTTGATTTAATATCATAAATCTTCTCCACTGATTTTTTATTGTATGGATTACAACCTATTCCATATACTGTATCTGTTGGAAAAATTATTACTCCACCTTGATTAATAATTTCAACAGCTTTTTTAATTCCTTCTAGGTTACAATCCACTTTCAATATCTTTCTTTATTTTTTTGTTTAATTATCATTTACTTTTGAATACGTTTTTAACGGCATTAGCTTCTTTTTTGTAAAGTATGTCTAATCCTTCTGATTATGAAGATAATGGTTTTGAAGATGATTTTGATGATGAATTAGATGATTCTAACACAGATGATTAAATGCTTAATCCAAAATTTTCTGTAAAGTTTGTAAATGTATAATATGCTTGAAGAAATTCTCTTCCGGATTGACTAATTTTATATTTATTTGAGCCTTGAGAATCTACTTGTTCTAAGAGACCTTGTGATACTAGTGTTCTCAAAATTGTTGAAATCCTGGAATGTGAAACATTTGCTTTTCTAATTAGATATGTAACTGTTGCACCATCTTCATCTCGTAAATCATCTCTTGTTGTTGTTAAAATATCTCCAATAATTTTCATATGTGTTCTATATTCTGCCATTTCCCTTATCATTATTTTCTTAAATTTCTATGAGAGGACGATGATATTTTTCAATATACTAAAAAGATAAAAGAAATTGACAAATTTTGATTATTTCAAATTTTGAGCCTAAATTGATTTTATTCCAACCCCTCATCAAATTTTATTTTGGTTAAAGGAACTTTGCTTATTGGAATAAACAGTGCTAATAATCCACCAATTTTAATAATTATTGATACTGAATATAGAATTGATTCTGGGAACACAAATGAATACCATCCTAAAAATTCGCCTAATGCTAAAAGAGATAATCCAACTGCAACTGAAATTGCACCTTTATTTTTATTTTCAAAATATGATAACATTGTTTCAATTGCACCATATGCTAATAAAATAAATGAGACTGATCTAAAAATATGTTCTAATTGAACAGAAGACACTAGAAATAATGGAAAAATCCCAATTGATCTAAAGTATTTTGATTTTGGAAAAAATGATTTTATGCTATGTGAAAATGCAATGAAAAAATATCCTACTGTTTGAATTACTATTCCTAAAGTTTGGATCCATCTCTCTATGTTTCCTGATTTTAAAACAAAGTCTTCCATCATATACCCTAACCATATGATAAAAAATCCTAAACTTATTGAAAAAAAAGCAATTGTTAATCTAAATAATGTTGGACTTCCTGTATTTCTAAATCCAATAAATGACATTATACCAATGACAAGCCCTACTAAAAATCCTACAAGATTAAGAATATTTTCTAATAAAAATTCCAATGCTGTTTAGAAACTTGTTAAACTAATTATTTTAATCTGATGAATGATTTTACAATATGATTAATCCCATTCATCTAATGACCCAGCTGATTGACCTTCTGTACTACCTGTATAATCCCCAAGAATATCTGAGTATTTGACTTCATTATGTGCTACAAATTTAACATATTCCCCATAACTCATTTCTAAATCACAAGAACCACATTTTACTAGAGAAAAATCCATTGTCAATTCAGCATTTTCTTTACATTTAGGGCATTTTATCTTCATGAAAAATTTAATTTTTCTTAACTATTATCACTTTACATTCAAAAAAAGATAAAAGGAGTTTCAAATCGTTAATTTCTATGGATAGAACTTGTACAAAA
>JAPYTM010000029.1:5007-9431 GCA_029941825.1 Candidatus Nitrosopumilus sp. | reverse complement strand
TATTACCTGCACATTATGCAATTTCACTTTCAGGTGAACCTACAATGTATCCAAAACTTCCTAAATTAATCAAATATCTAAAAACGCTAAAAGATACAGAGTCAATATTTCTTGTAACAAATGGACAAGAACCAGACATGATACAAAAGTTACAAGATGAAGATGCATTACCAACTCAACTATATCTGTCAACTAACGCTGCAGACTATGAATCATTTTTAAAAATTAACAAACCAAAATATGATGATTCATGGGAAAGATGGAATCGTACTCTAGACATGTTAAAACATCTAGATACTAGAACTGTTCTAAGAATTACTTTGATTAAAGATTACAATGATCAAAAAGAAATGATTCCAGCATTTGCTGAAATGTTTAGAAAAGCTAGTCCACACTTTATTGAAATTAAATCATACATGCACATTGGACGTTCAACTAACAGATTAGAGCACTCCAACATGTTAGAAATGCAAGAGATACAAAATTTCAGCAATCAAATTGCAGAACACAGTAAAATATTTTCAATAATGGATGAAAGCATAGTTTCAAGAATTTCAGTTTTACAAAACAATGAACGAGTAATTGATCGTATGATTACTGCTTAAGATACCAATTTGAAAATTTCTTTAATGCTTTGAATCTATGAGATAATTCATTTTTATTATTTAATTCTGCAAATGTATTTTTTGAATTTTTTGGAATAAAAATTGGATCATACCCCCAACCCTTGCCTTTTTGAAATTTTGATATCATTCCATCAACTTTTGCATTAAATGATTGTAAGGTTTTTTTATCACAATAAGTAATTATTGAAACAAATTTTGCTTTTCTAGAATTTTTTAATAAATTGAGAATTCCCTTATTTCCAATTGTTTTAAAAACATATGATGAGTAAGGACCAGGAAATCCACCAAGTGAATTAATGAATAATCCATCATCCTCAATAATTACAGGTTTTTTTAATTTGAAAAATGCATCTTGTGCTTTTTTGGATGCAATATCATCAAGTGAATTTGATTGAATTTCCTCTAAATTAGATTTAAAGAATCCAAGTTTTATTCCAAAAGAATCAAGAATTATTTTTGCTTCTTGGTATTTGTGGCTATTTGAGGATACAAAAAATAGATCATGTGACTGTTGCATATCTTCCACGACTTTCAATATCTAAAACTAGATTTGTGATTTTAATATAATTTGTATTTCCAACTATAGATTTGTAACCTATAAGAAAATTTTTCCAGGAGGGTTTCATGATTTTAGCATGAGCGCTATTAAGAATCTCTTTAATTAATCTCAAATCTACGGCATGATCTTCAGATTTTATGCTATTTTGAGATAATCCAAAATCAATTACATAAACTGTATTTTGAAATAAGATAAAATTAGATGTAGTCAAATCACCATGCATTATTCCATTTTTGTGTAACGTTCCTACTAATTTTCCAATTTCTTTTGATAGTTCAACAATTTTTGAATCAGGTAAATCATTGACGGGTTTTCCAGGTATTTCTTGCATGACAATTAATGATTTTTCTAAATTTACAAAATAAACAAGAGGTGTTGGAATTCCAAAAGATTTTACATGTGATAACATCTGAGACTCTTTTAGTGTTCTTTGTTTACGAATTTTTGAATCAAGTAAAGAATTACGATAATTTTTTATTTTTCTAATTTTAAAAATTGCGTTATTGTTATTCCATGTACTTTGATAAATATCAGCTTCTGCTCCTTTTTTTATTAATTTCATTAACATTATATCCAGAAGAATTCAATAAAAGTTAATCATGGAAGAAGGAGAAAAAAGAATAAAACAAGAAGATTGTAATGAAGATAATTTAGGTTCAGGAATACTTACATTGACAAATAAAAGATTAGCATTTGATAAAACTAAAGCAAGATTAATGGATTTTTCAAAACACATGGGAGAAACTATTATGGATATTTCATTTAATGATGTATCAAAAACATGGAAAGAAGGATTGTTAATGAAAAAAGTATGTTTCACAGCCAACACAAGTGAAGGAGAACAGACTTTCAAGTTTGGAGTTTTTAATACAAAAGGTTGGCTCAAAAGTATTGATAAAGCTATTAGTGATAGTAAAAATCAATAATCTACTTTAACTGAATCTAATCTCCATGATTGTGTAACAAAAGTATCTTTTAGTAAAACACCTTCTTTAACTTGAGATTCCAAAAGTCCAGTCCAACATATTTGACTACCACAATCTCCTGCATATTGTAATGGAACTACAAAGAATTTACATCCATGTCGTTTACACACATCTCGAAGCATTTTAGATAATCGTTTGTTTGCAGCTACACCACCAACTATCATTAATTCTTTTTTACGTGTAAATGATAAAGCTCGTTCTACAACTTCACTAATCATAGCAAAAGCAGTTTCTTGTAGTGAATAACATGCATCAACTTTACTTTTTTGTGCAATTGATTTTGTTGCAGATAATAATCCTGAAAAAGAAACATCATTTCCTTTTACAGAATATGGTAATGTAACATAGTTTGATGATTTAGATGCTAAATCTTCTAGTTGTTTTCCGCAAGGTGATGCAAACCCAATTGATCTTCCAAATTGATCTAATAATTGACCCAATGTAATATCCAAAGTTTCACCAAAAACTCTCCACTGCTTATTAAGAAATGCTAGAAGCATAGTATGTCCACCAGAAACTAAGAGTACTAGTGGATTAGTTGCACCAGTAAGTAGTTTCCCTAATTCAATATGACCAATGGCATGATTCACAGGATAAATAGGAATTTTATAAAAAGAAGACAAAGATCTTGCAACTACTGCACCTACACGTAAACAAGGTCCCAATCCAGGACCTGCAGCATAAGATACAATATCCAGATCTTGAATAGTAGTTTTTGCTTGTATTAGACATTCAGACAATACACTAGAACTAATCTCAATATGATGACGTGATGCTTCTCTTGGATGAATTCCTTCTCCATCTGCAGGGCGATAGATTTTTTTGATATCAGCAAGTATTTTTCCTTTCTTTCCTTTTTTTTCAATTATAGCACAAGAAAATGTATGAGCTGTGCTTTCTATCCCCAAACCAAGCATATTATCCACGACTTAGTGTAGAAATAATTTTGATTACATCTCCATTTTTTAATTTCTGATCACCACTGATTCTTTGTTTAGTTTTACAATCAATTGCATGCAAAAATCCCTTTGCAATATCAGCGTGAATCAAACCTGCTAAATCTTTTGCAGTAGAATCTTGTGGAAGTAATTTTGTATCAGGTAAAATAACACCATCTTTGTTTGTTAATTTAGTTTCATCTTCTACAGGATATACAACAATGAATTTTAATGAATCAAAAACTGCAGTGTTTAGAATTTTCTGAATTCCAGTTGTATCTATTTTTGACAATACATCTTTTACCAAATCTAATGCTTTTTGTTGTGGAGGTGCAATTTCTTTTCCATCAGGAATGCTAAAAGAATTATCTCCTGAAGAATAATTTACAATTCCAGCTTTTGATGCTTTTCGTAAAAGTAATTCAGTTTCAGCACTACAAGGTATTACAACATCTGAAATTTTTTGAGTTATACTCAAATCTTTACATAAATCTGCTTTGTTGGCTGCAATAATCATGGGTTTTGTATTTTTCCTTAACTCTTTAACAAAAGTTTCAATATCAGAATCATTCCATTCTTTTGGATTTTTAGAAATAAAACCTAATCTTTGTAATATAGTTTGTACTTGATAATCTTTAATCCCCAATCCAGAAAATCTCTTTGCAATCCCATCAGTTAGTTTTGCTCTCTTTTGATCTATTTCACGAGTAATTTTATCCCATTCTCTTTTTAGAATATCTGCAAACCATTGATCAAATTCATCTTGAACAAATGCAACATCTTCAAGTGGATCATGTGTTCCAACTGGAACAGGTTGTCCTTGTATATCGGTAGTTCCAGCAATATCAACCACATGAATTAAAACTTCAGCTTGTCTTGCATCATCAAGAAATTGATTGCCCAATCCTTTTCCTTCATGTGCACCTGGAACTAATCCTGCGATGTCAATGAGTTTTACTGGAATGAAACGAGTTCCATTCACACATAATTCATTTTCATGTGAAATTTTGAAATATTTACAAGCACAGTTAGATTTTACATAAGCTACACCTACATTTGGTTCAATTGTTGTAAACGGAAAATTTCCTGAAGGTACAGGAGTTTCAGTTGCAGCTGAGAAAAATGTTGATTTCCCAACATTTGCCTTACCTAGTAAACCAATTTGCAATACAATAAAAAATTCATTTCTACTTATTAGTATTGCAGAAATCGTTTAATGCAGCATATCAGATTTCATATCATGTCAATAGTTATTACTGGAAATCCAGGAGTAGGAAAACATACCATTACATATGAAATTTCTAAAAATCTAAAA
>JAPYTM010000029.1:0-4907 GCA_029941825.1 Candidatus Nitrosopumilus sp. | reverse complement strand
AAATCCAGGAGTAGGAAAACATACCATTACATATGAAATTTCTAAAAATCTAAAACTATCCATTATTGATATTAATGAAACAGCAAAAAGTGAAGGGCTATTTGAAAAAAATGGAAATACAAATAATGTTGATACAACCAAACTCAAAAAAGTCCTAGAAAGAAAAATTTCTGAAAAAAATATAGTCGTTGGTCATTTAGCACCATATGTCTTAGATAAAAATAAAGTGAAAATTATGATTGTGTTAAGAAGAAACCCTTATGATTTGATTACAGTCTATAAAGAAAGAAAATATACAGATGAAAAAAGTAGAGAAAATACAGGTAGTGAAATATTAGGAATTATCGCATATGATGCAATAGATGAATTCCAAGAAAAAGTGATTCAAGTTGATACTAGTAAAAAAAGTATTCAAGAGGTAGTAGAAAAAGTAATGATGATAATTTCAGGTAAGAAAAGTAATGATAAAGTTGATTGGTTAGAATTAGTTACAAAAAAGAATGATTTAAAAAAATTTTTTGTTGATTGATTAAATAACGCCTTTAAATTTGTGTAATTACTTGTTTGAAATTTCTAAAACAGATTTAGCAGGAAGAATAGGTACACTATACACTAATCATGGAAAAATAGAGACACCAGCATATGTACCAGTAATTCATCCAGTGAAACAGACAATTCCTTCAAAAAAAATTCAAGATATTGGTTTTGATCTAGTAATAACTAATGCATACATTACAAGAAATAATTACGGTGATAAAGCAGTGAAAGAAAAAATTCACAACATAATTGATTTTGATGGTGCAATCATGACTGATTCTGGCGGTTATCAAGTTTTAGAATACGGTGATGTTGATGTTTCACCAACTGATATGGCAAATTTTGAAAAAGGAATTTTAACTGACTTTGCAATTCCACTTGACAAACCAACTGGATTTGGATTACCAATAAAAAAAGCAGAAGCATATGTAAAACATACTCTCAAAGTTTCAAAGCAAACATTTGATGATAGAGATGACAATGGTCAGATATGGATTGGTCCAATTCAAGGCGGAGAACATTTTGAACTTGTTGCAAAATCAACAAAAAGTTTAGTGAATATTGGTTTTGAAATGTTAGCTTTGGGAAGTCCAGTTGAATTTATGGAGTCATATGAATATAGATTGTTAGCACAAATGATTGTAGCTGCAAAAAAACAAATGCCACAATCAATTCCATTACATCTTTTTGGAGCAGGGCATCCCTTAACTATTCCATTTGCAATAGCTTTGGGATGTGATACATTTGATTCAGCTTCATACATACTATATGCCAAACAACAAAGATACATCACAGATGATGGTACACGATATTTGAAAGATATCAGAGTATTTCCATGTAATTGTGAAATTTGCTCAAAATATACTCCTGATGAATTACGTCAACTTGAAGAGACTGACAAAATAAACGAACTTGCAATTCATAATTTACATGCAATAAAATTAGAAGTTGATAAAGTAAAACAAGCAATTCATGAAGGGAGATTATGGGAATATGTGATAAAAAAAGCAAGAGCACATCCAAAATTATTTGAAATGATTGAGGTTATGACTGAAAATTATGAATTTTTAGGACTATCTACACCAAAATTTAAAGAAAAGGCCATATTCCTATTTGACAAATATGATCAATTTCGTCCAGAGGTTCAATCATTCCATAACATAGTTAGAAAATTCAAGTCAAAGAAAAAGAAAATTATGATTACAAAAGAATACAATACAAAACCAGGATATCTATCGAGTCAATATATTGGATTAAAAAAGAAACTCAAAGATTTTGATTTAATACAAGTATGCCAATATAATCCCCAATTAGGATTAATTCCAATTGAGATTTCAGATATTTATCCTGCTGCACATCATGAAACATCCAGGGTAGATTTTGATCCAAAAGAATTCCCTACATTTGAAAAAACATGGCAAGATTTTTTTAAAAATAACAAATTCTCAGAAATTCATTATGATAAAAATGATAAATTTTTGAAACACTTTATCAAAACATTACCAAAAAATATCAAGAAAAAATCTTTTGATTAATTAAAAATAAGAAAAAAGAATGTGCTAAAAGATTCAGCTTATAGTGCTGCGTCTTCTGCCCAACCTTTGATGAAGATACCGTTTTTGTGAAGAGGTACTGGTTGTCCAGCAGTGTAATTCATTGGTCTCATCCAAAAGATTGATTTTGTTGGGCATACACCTATGCATGCACCATCAGAAATACATCTCTCTGGATAAAATACAAATGCTTTACCTCTCTTCCAGCCTTCAACAGGTTTTACTCTAAGGACATCAGGACCAAGTGTTGTACAGATTTCTACACATAGTGCACATCCGATACATCTTTGTTCGTCAATGTCTGGAAGTATTGCTATTGGCATTACAAAAATAATATTGCTGGGTAGCTATTTAAACCATGATTGAAATTCATAACCCTGTTATGTAAATGATCGACTCTAAACATATGCGCAGAATCCAAATTGAAAAAATCTAAAAAACAAAAAGTAACGTGTTTTGTACGTTTATTTTCTCATTGCATCTATTTGACCTGAGGTAACCCAGTCAAGTAGTTCTGCTGAAGAAGGATTAAGGTCTGCTTTCTTATTCATAAGATTGTTAACCCAAATCCAGTTAATTTGGTTTAAGAGTGGCTTGTTTGCTTCATCACCAGCACGTGTCTTTGCGACGACGGCTTGATCTTGCAATGCAATCCATTCTGCGTAACTTCTTCCCATGAGGATCGAATCTTAGCTTACACTAATTAAAGCTTTTGTAGATTACATAATAGGCATAATGATCGAAATTACTCTAAGAAGGTTTTAACGTCGATAAAAATTCATTTTAATTCTTGGATGTTAAAGTTTTAGGAGCTGCAAATGAAGTAGGCAGATCTGGGTTTTTAGTTAATTGTAATGGAACAAAGTTATTACTTGATTATGGTGTGATGTTTGGAAGAAGAGGAACACCACCAGGATATCCACTTCATGTGAAACCTAAAGACATTGATGCCATAATAATTACTCATGCACATCTTGATCATTCAGGAAATGTTCCATCTCTTTTTGTAAGTGGTAATACAGATGTTTATGCTACACCACCAACATTTGATTTATCAAAATTATTAATTGAAGATATGTTAAAAATTGAAAAAAATTCACATCCATTTGATTTACCTGAAGTAAATAATATGATGAAAAATGCCAAAGAAATTGGATTTAGACAAAAAATCACAAAGGGGAATGCAACTTTTGAATTAAGAGAATCAGGACATGTAATTGGAGGTAGTACCGTTTTAGTAGAATCAGAAGGAAAACGAATGTTTTACACAGGCGATATTAAAACAAATGGTTCAAGAATGCTACGAGAGATGGATTTAGACATTGGAGAAATTGATTTATTAATTACTGAGAGTACTTATGCTAAAACAGAGCAAAAACCTAGACAAGAATCAGAAAAGGAATTAATTGATTTTGCAAATGTAGTAATGGATAGAAAAGGAATTTTATTTATTCCGTCATTTTCAGTAGAACGGTCTCAAGAAATTGCATGTGTTTTAAGAAGTGCAAATTTCAAACACAAAATCATCATGGATGGAATGGCACTAAAAGTAAATGAGATAATGTTTAGACATCCAGAATATTTACGAGATCCAAAAGTGTTTTCAGAGGCAATTAAAAGTTCAACTGCAATAAGAGAACATTCTGAAAGAAAACGTGCAATGGGTGAACCATGTGTTGTGATATCACCAGCAGGAATGCTAGTAGGTGGAAATGCAGTATATTACTTACAACAATTATCTTTTAATGCTAAAAATGGAATAGCTCTAGTATCATATCAAGGAGAAGGTACTCCAGGGAAAAAATTACTTGATACAGGAAAAGTTTCAACTAGAGGTAAAGATCTCAATGTTACAGCAGAAGTAAAACAGTTTCAATTTTCAGGCCACGCAGATAAAAAAGAATTATTTAATTTTATGAGTAAAATAAAGGGTAACCCCAAAGTATGTACTGTTCATGGAGATTCTGAATCATGTGAAATGTTTGCTCAAGAAATTCATGAAAAGTTTGGTTTTGAGGCATATGCACCAGCAGTTGATGATACAATAACTATCTGAGATGCAAAAAAGCTGCACAATAAATGTTGAAAACTCAATTAATAGTGGTCAAGTTTTTCTTTGGAAAAAAAATGGCGATTATTGGTATGGGGTGAATGGTGCAGATATTTTAAAAGTGGATAAAAATGGAATTGTAGAATCGTTTCAAAAGCAGACAGTTAATTTTTTTAGAGAAGATGACAATATGGGAAAAATTATCAAATCCATCTCTAAAGATAAAATAGTTAAAGATGCAGTAAAAAAATTTCAAGGGATGAGAATACTCAGACAAGATCCTTTTCAATGTCTTATTTCCTTTATTGTATCATCAAATTCAAACATTCCAAAAATCAAATTTTGCCTAGAAAACATTACAAAGAAATTTGGAAAAAAAGTAAAGTGGGATGGACTAGAATTTTATCTATTCCCAAAACCTCAAAAATTAGTCAAAGCTACACTAACAGACATCAAAAGTTGTGGTGTAGGGTATCGTGATTCATTCATCATACAAGCAGCTAAAATGATTGTATCCAAAGAAATCGATTTTGAAAATTTAAAAAAAATGGATTACAATACTGCAAAAGAAGAAATTTGTAAAATTCCAGGAGTTGGAAATAAAGTGGCAGACTGTGTAATGTTATTTTCACTTGACAAACTAGAATCAGTGCCACTAGACAGATGGATAATTAGAATTTTAAGTAAATACTATAATGATAAATTTGAAATCACAACCAAAACAATTACACCAAAACAATACGATGTGTTGCATCAAAAAATAATAA
>JAPYTM010000028.1 GCA_029941825.1 Candidatus Nitrosopumilus sp. | reverse complement strand
CAGGTGGACCTAAAGCAAAAACAGATTTAGATATTCTTCAAATGACTGAAGATGCAATTACTGCAGGAGCTAAAGGTGTAACATATGGTAGAAACATCTTTGCACATAAAACACCTGAAAAAATGGTATCAGCACTAGCTGAAATTATTTTCAGAAAAGGTACAGCAAAGGAAGCAATGAAAAGAATTGAATAAAACTAGAGAATTAATTATTTCACCCAAAGTATCTCAAGCACAATTAGCCAAATTTATCCCTCAATTAGAAGATGAGGGGATTAAAATGGTATACGTTGATCCTAAAAAATTAGGGAAAATTAAAACAAAATTACAACCAGTGTTTCCATCTAGTGCTGCAAAATATGTAGTACTTGAAAAAGAAAATACAACAAAACTAAAAGGTGTCAAAGTAGGAAGAAAATTTCAAGTATTATCAAATTCAGATATTGAAAATATTCTTTCTGCTGCAAAAAAAGGATTAGATTTTGTGATAATTGAGGTAAAAGATTGGAAAATAATCCCACTAGAAAATATTATAGCAAAACTTCACAAAATCCATACCAAAATCTTTGCAATTGCAAAAACACCGGAAGAAGTAAGAAAAATGTTTTCAATTTTAGATGTTGGGGTTGATGGAGTAATTTTCAATGCATCAACAATTAACGAAGTAAAAGAGGCAATGGTATACCTAGGAACAAAAAGTTTTGATATGAAACCTGCAAAAATTATTGAAATTAAAGAAGTGGGTGATGGTGAACGAGTTTGTGTTGATACTGCATCAATGCTTCACAAAGGAGAAGGTATGTTGATTGGAAATAGATCAAACTTTTTGTTTTTAGTTCATAATGAATCAGTAGGATCATCATTTACATCACCAAGGCCATTTAGAGTTAATGCAGGTGCAGTTCATTGCTATACATTATCACCAGATGGCACTACAAACTATCTCTCAGAAGTGGAAACAGGTTCTGAAGTTTTAATTATTAATTCTAAAGGTAAAGCAAGAAGGGTTACTGTGGGAAGATCAAAAATTGAACGAAGACCAATGTTAATGATTAAAGCATCAACTGGAGGTGAAATAGGAGGAATTATTGCACAAGATGCAGAAACAATCAGATTTGTAAAAGCAAATGGGCAACTAGTATCAGTTACACACCTAAAGAAAGGAGATGTTGTAATGGTTCATGCAAAACCTGCAACAGGTAGACATTTTGGAATGGAAGTTTCAGACGAATACATACTAGAAAAATGAAATACAAAACTTGTGTATCTATTGCAGAAAAAACACCACAAAAACTAAAACAAGTATTAAAAATCGCATTAAAAAAATCAGATTATGTTGAAGTGAGGTTTGATTTTTTAAAAATAGAGCAAATTCCAAATGCAATAGAAATAATTAAAAAAGATCTAAACAAGATCGTATGTACTTTAAGACCAAAGACAGAAGGAGGTAAATTTTTAGGAAATGAAAAAGAAAGAATTGCAATTATAAAATTAATTGCAGAATACAATCCATTTTTACTTGATATTGAATTTAACACACTAAAGAAAAGTTCATCACTAGTAAAATATCTAAAATCAACAAAGACAAACTTACTTGTGTCATGGCATGACTTTAAAAAAACACCAAATTCCACAGAACTAAAAAAGAAATTAAATCAAATGAGTAAATTTTCATCTAATGTGAAAATTGTTTGTACTGCAAAATCAACTGATGACTCTACTAGAATGCTTGAATTGTATAGTAAAAAAGGAAAAAACAATCTAATAGCATTTACAATGGGTGATTTTGGTAGAATTTCAAGGATTTTATGCCTGTATTTAGGTAGCCCATACACATACGTTTCATTAGGAAAAGCAATTGCCCCAGGTCAGTTTAGTGTTGATGAAGTTAAAAAAATTATAAATTTAAAAAAATAAATAAATTTCAGTTGAGAGTTTAAATCAATCATCTTACTCAGAAAAAGAAGATGAGTAAATCATTTGCAGTAATTGGGGATCCGATTGATCATTCATTATCTCCAAATATTCATAGTGCAGCATTTAGAGAATTAAATTTAGATTGTTCATACATTGCTTTTAGAATTCCTAAAGGAGAATTAGCAGAGGGATTAGAAGGATTAAAAAAAATTAAAATAGATGGGTTCAACGTTACAATTCCACATAAAATTGAGATGATGAAGTATCTTGATAAAATGGATGAATCATGTAGTGTAATTGGTGCAGTAAACACTGTATCAAACAAAGAAGGAATTTTCAAAGGATACAATACAGATATGGATGGTTTTTTAGAACCTTTTAAGAAAAAAGGATTAAACATTACAAATAAAAAAATTCTTCTTGTAGGAGCTGGTGGAGCTGCAAGAGCAATAGTTGCAGGATTTGCAAAAGAAAAAGCAAACGGTATATCCATAGCAAATAGAACTTTAGAAAACGCCAAAAGTCTTTCAGAGTTTTCAAAAAAAATTGGATTAAATTCAAATGCAATTAAAATTGAAGATGTAAAAGACTCTGCAAAAGATTACGACATTATTGTTAATGCCACATCAATAGGACTAAAAAATGAGCCAAGTCCGATTTCATTAGATGGAATTAATGAAAAAACAATTGTGTATGATATCGTATACATGCCAATGAATACAGATTTTATTAAAAAAGCAAAAGACAACGATGCGATTGTTATTTTTGGTTATGAGATGCTTTTAGGTCAAGCAGCAAGAGCTTTTAAAATTTGGCACGATATGGAAGCACCTTATAATGCCATGAAAAAAGCATTGTTAGGAGGATTTTGATGGCAAAAGCAAAGGCTACAGTCCATGGGGCAATTTCCATAGTAAATGCAATTGCCAATCAAAAAGGTGCAACTTTAGGAATAACACTAAAAGTTGAAGCAACAGTTGAATCTAGTCCAGGTAAAGGAATCACAATACAATCTAAAAATAAGAGTCTTAGTTCACGATTAATCAACAAAACAGTAGAGAAAGTGATTTCAAAAAAAGATTTAGATAAAAATAAAATTACAATTACACTGGATTCTGAAATTCCAACAGGATATGGACTCAAAAGCTCTAGCGCAATTTCAACTGCAATAGTATTAGCATGTGCAAAGATTTTCAAACCGAAATTTACAGATCAACAAATTTTACTGGCAGGGGTTGAAGCATCAATTGAATCAAAAGTAAGCATTACAGGTGCATATGATGATGCATGTTCATGTTACTATGGAGGATTTAATGTTACAGATAATGCAAAGAAAAAACGAGTTCATTTTCAAAAAGCTCCAACTAATTTAATTGCAGTAATTTTTATCCCAAAAAATAGAAAAAGAGGAAATTTAAAAAATCTAAAAGTACTTTCATCAATATTTAAAATTGCATGGGGATTGGCAAAAGATGGAATTTATTGGGAAGCAATGACAATTAATGGATTGGCAACTGCATCGATTCTAAATTCAGATTCTAAAATCATTACAACTTTAATTGAAAAGGGTGCACTTGGCGCATCAGTTTCTGGAAACGGTCCAGCTATTGCAGTAATAACAAAAGAAGAAAATGAAACAGCTATGAAAAAAGTATTTTCAACATTAGAAGGGAGTATAATTATTTCAAAAATCAGTAACAAGAAGGCCGAAGTACATGAGTTGTAAAGTTGAAAAATCAAAGATTTCGGGACAGATAGTTTGCCCTCCAAACAAAAGTTATACACATAGAGCCATTTTTCTTGCATCCCTTGCTGGAAATAATAGTAGAGTTGATAATGTGTTATTATCAGCAGATACTCTTGCAACAATTGATACTTGCAAAAAATTTGGAGCTGAAATTGAAACCAAAGATTTGTCAATTATTGTTAAAAATCCAATAAAATTAGGTACAGACGTACCTGAAATCAATACGGAAAACTCTGGAACAACAATTCGAATTGCAACAGGTATTGCTAGTTTATTTTCTCAAGAGATTATACTTACTGGAGATTCTAGTTTACAAAAAAGACCCATGAAACCACTTTTAGATGCACTATCAAGCATAGGAGCACAATGTAGTTCTACAGATGGAAAACCACCAATCAAAATCAAAGGAAAAATTTTAGGAGGAGACGTAACAATTCCAGGAAGTTTTTCTAGTCAATTTGTTTCAGCATTATTAATTAGTGCACCATTAACAAACAGGGGAATCAACCTAACAATAGAAGGAAATCTAGTTTCAAAACCATATCTTGATGCAACAATTACAACTATGAGAAAATTTGGAGTGACAGTTCAAACATTAATCCCATACAAAAGATACAACATAACACCACAAATATATAAAAATACAATATTTACAATTCCAATTGATTTTTCAAGTCTTGCATTACTTTTATCAGCTGCAGTTCTTAACGGAGAAGAAATTATCATTAAGGGAAGTATAGGAGACTTGCCACAAGGTGATGAAGTTTTCATAGATATTTTAGAACAAATGGGAGTAACTGTAATAATTAATGATGATGAAATTAAAATAAAATCACCTGAAAAATTAAAGGGAGGTAAGTTTGATCTTAATAACTCACCAGATATTCTTCCACCACTTGCAATATTATCATTAAACACATCTAGTCCAATTGAAATAGTGAATGTAAAACATGCAAGACTAAAAGAAACAGACAGGATTGCAATTATTTCAAGAGAGCTTGTAAAACTAGGGATTAAAGTTGAAGAGAAAGAAGATGGTTTAATTTTAGAATCATCAGAGAATTTGACTAGCGCTGAATTAAATTCTGAAAATGATCATAGATTATTTATGGCATTTTGTATAGCTGGAATGTATATTGGAAATTGTACTGTTACAAATCCTGAATCAGTTAAAGTGTCATATCCCAATTTTATAGAAGAAATGAATAATCTTGGTGCAAAAATTACAGTTTTGTAAAATTACTTTTTAAAAAAAATCAACATTTGCGATAAAAGGCGCGACCCTATATAGAGTGAAAAGCATTCTCCTCACCCAACAACGCTTTCGCGTTGATAACATGTCATTTTCGTAGAGCCGCGCAAATTATGGATTAAAATTTGCACTTTTATTCATATATTATGTATAATAATATTATATTTAAGATTATATTATAATTATTTCATATAATTATCAATTATATTATAAATTATAATCATTCGTAATTAATTACCAAAAATAAGTTGAACCATAATAAAAGGTGAAAAAAAATAGAATGAGGAATTATAAACATCATTTTACTTTGATAGTGTGTTGCCGGGAAGTTCTATTGGTCAGCGTCTTGTTTTAACAAGTTTTGGTGAAAGTCATGGAAAATCAATTGGTACAGTATTAGACGGATGTCCTGCAGGGTTAGAAATTGATGAAAAAGAAATTCAAGTAATGTTAAACCAAAGAAGACCAGGTCAAAATATTATTTCAACTCAAAGAAAAGAAGGAGACATTGTAGAAATTATTTCAGGAGTTTTTAGAGGATACACAACAGGTGCTCCAATAACAATGGTGATTTGGAATAGTGATCAAAAATCAAAAGATTATGAAAATTTAAAAACAAAACTAAGACCAGGTCATTCAGATTATCCAGCCATGGTAAAATACAATCATCATAATGATTATAGAGGTGGAGGTAGATTCTCAGGAAGATTAACTGCAACTCATGTTATGGGTGGAGCTATTGCAAGGAAATTACTCAAAGTTACATTAGGAATTGAGACTCATTCATTTACATCACAAATTGGAAAGATAAAGATGGAAAGTAAATTCAATGAAAAAATGATTAATTCAATTTATAAAAATGAAGTTAGATGTCCCGAAAATAAGACTGCAAAGATGATGAGGGTAAATATTTTAAATGCTAAAAAGAAAGGAGATTCTCTTGGGGGGATTATTGAATCAGTTACAACAAATATTCCAGTAGGGTTAGGAGAACCAATTTTTGGTTCACTAGAATCAGATTTAAGTAAAGCAATTTTTTCTATCCCATCAGTAAAGGGTGTAGAATTTGGTTCAGGATTTAGAGGATCAGAACTATATGGTTCTGAAAATAATGACTTGTATACAATTAAGAAAGGGAAAATAATTACAAAAACAAATAATTCTGGAGGCATTCTTGGAGGTATCTCAAATGGAATGCCAATCACTATGAGAATTGCATTCAAACCTGCATCATCAATTGCACAAAAACAAAGTACTGTGGACATTAAAACAAAAAAAGAAACTATCCTTCAAGTGAAGGGAAGACACGATCCATGTGTTGTACCAAGAGCCCCACCAGTGGTAGATTCACTTGTAGCTCTAACTATAGCAGATCATGCACTCCTAGCAGGAGCAATCAAGCCTACTTTGTAAGATGTCAGATATCAATAATCTCCGAAATAAGATGGACGAGGTAACTTTAGAGATGATAAAGTTATTAAAAACTAGAATAGATATTGCAAAAGAAATAGGGGAAGTCAAAAAAAATATTGGTAAAGGGATTACTGATGAATTACGTGAAGATACTTTACGAAATAAAGTAATTTCGTTGGGAAATAGTATAGGGTTAGATGAATCAATTGCAACAAAATTTTTGAATTTTTTACTTAATGAATCAATAAAAGTTCAATCAACAAACAAACAAACACACCTCTCAATTTTCTTAAAAGCAAAATCACTTGAAGAACAAGGTGAAAAAATAATTCACATGGAAGTTGGAGAACCAGATTTTTTACCTCCACAAATTGTAAAAAATGCGTTAGAAGAAGTATTTGATAAAGGATTTCTAAAGTATGGTCAAGTAAGAGGGATACCAATATTTAGAGATGCACTTGCAAAATATGTTTCAAAAAAATTTAACGTAAATATCACACAAGAAAATATTATAGTTAGTCCAGGTGCAAGATTTTCAATTTTTACTGCAATTACAACACTTTTGAATCCAGGAGACGAGATGATAGTAATAGAACCTGCATGGCCAGCATACAAAGATTGTGCACTAAATGCAGGAATTAAAGTTAGAACCATCAATACAACTCTAGAAGAAAAATGGGAACCATCAATACAACAAATAGAGAATGTAATTAATTCAAACACAAAAATGATTGTACTAAATTATCCAAATAATCCAACAGGAAAAATTCTTCCTGAAAAATTACAAGATAGTATTATTGAATTGGCCAAAAAAAATAATCTCTATGTGTTAAGTGATGAAATCTATTCTCAATATGCAAAAAAGAGTTGGAAAAGTATTCTAAGTTATAATTATGAAAAAAGCATTGTTACCCAATCATTTTCAAAATCTCATGCCATGACAGGATTTAGGGTAGGGTATGGCATAGCTAGTACAAAAATTATTGAAAAAATGGCAAAATTAGAAGCATTGTGTTTGACAAGTGTATCTGAGCCCATACAATATGTCGCAATGAAAGCACTTGAAGCAGATACGTCCAATAATACTAATACAGTACAAAATAGACTAGACATATTGGCAGAAAAAATGAAGGGAATGGGATTGGATTTTGAAATTCCAGACGGGGCAATGTACATTTTTGCCCGTGTCAATAAAGAAGGATTTGATGGGGTTCAATTTGCCAATAGTACACTTGAAAAAGGTTTGGCACTAGCACCAGGAGAAGGATTTGGTAATTATAAAAATTTCATTAGAATTTCAGCATGTCAAGATGAAAAAACACTGATTGAGGGAATGAATATACTAGGTAACATCATGAGTGAGAAGCAGTGAAAAAGAAAATTACAGTTATTGGTGCTGGGGGTCAAATGGGACAATGGTTTACAAATTATTTTGCAGAAAAAGATTTTGAAGTAACAGGACATGATTCAGAAAATAAGGTTACAGGTAAAGGAATTATAGTATCAGACTCTCTAGTTGGAGCAATTTTAAAAGCAGATTATGTTGTTTTGTGTACTCCTACAAGAAGAACACCAGAAATTATAAGATTAATTGCAAAGGAAATGAAAAGAGGGACATACCTAATTGAAATTTCATCTCAAAAATCTAAAGTGGTTTCATCATTAATGAAAATGCCAGATAAAATAAATCCAATTTGTATTCATCCAATGTTTGGTCCAGGAATTAAGAGTGTCAAAGGCAAAAATATAATTTCAATTCCAATCAAAGATGCTAAAAAAGAATTAACAATCGTAAAATCACTATTTGAAGGAGCAAACTTTGTTACAATTGATGCAATAGAGCACGATAAAAAAATTGCAGTGATTTTAGGGTTAACTCATATGATGAATCTAGTATTTGCCAATATTATTTCAAAAGATGAAAAAACAGCATTAACAGAAAAAATGGCCGGTAGTACATTTAAGATTCAAAAAACACTAGCAGAAAGTATCATGACAGAATCTCCAGAGTTGATTGAAACAATCATTGCAAATCCTGAGATTAGAAGATATGCAGAAGAACTATGGAAAGATGTGGGACGATTACTTACTGCTGTTCAAGAATCAAAAACAGAAGAGGTAATTGATTACATAAAACAATGTCAAGAAAGACTAGCCAAACATTCAGACGTAGATGAATCATATAAAAAATTAGCAAAAATGGTTAAAGTTATTGAAAAATAACTGAAATGCGCTCAACAAAGATAGTTACATCTTTCATTAAAACAGATGATAAATTATTAATTCTAAAAAGAAGTAACAAAGTAAAATCAATGAAAGGTCTATGGGCAGGAGTTAGTGGAATTATAGAAAAAAATGAAGAACCACTCAAAAGAGCAAAAATTGAAATTTTTGAAGAGATTGGAATTACAGAAGATAGGATTACACTGATAAAAGCTGCAAAAGAAATGAAAGTTAATTCACCTCAATATGAAAATCACGAGTGGGAAATATTTCCATTCTTATTTGAAACAAAAAATCCAACAATCAAACTTAATTGGGAAAATTCAGAATACAAATGGATTAATTCAAATGAATTAGAAGAGTATGAAATAGTTCCTAGTCTTCAAAAAGTATTATTCAACTTGTTGTAAATTATTTTCTTTCTCATATTTTTTTTGCTGAGGCAACATCATGTAAACACATGCACCACCACACATGGTACACGGAACATTATTTCCAGGATGTTGTCCAGTTCTACTATGAATTTTTGCTGCTTCTTCAGGATCAATAGATAGTGCAAGTTGTTTTTCCCAATCCAAAGTACGTCGAGCTTCAGTCATTGCCATATCCCATTTTATTGCCTTATCACGAATTTTTACAAGATCTCCAGCATGTGCTGCAATTCGATATGCAATTAATCCTGCCTTTACTTCATCAACATTTGGTAAAGCGAGATGTTCAGAAGGGGTAAGATAACATAAAAGATCAACACCTTCACTTGCTGAAATTGCAGCACCAATTGCACTTGCAATATGATCATGTCCAGATGCAACATCAGTCACCAAAGGACCAAGAACATAGTATGGTACATCACCAATTAATGATTTAGCCAATCTAACATTTGTTGCAACTTCATTTAGTGGGACATGTCCTGGACCTTCGACCATCACTTGAATGTCTTGTTCATGTGCACGTTTTGTTAATTGAGAGATATTGATCATTT
>JAPYTM010000027.1:5641-9997 GCA_029941825.1 Candidatus Nitrosopumilus sp. | reverse complement strand
ACAACGAGAGTACAAGGAAAACATCTGTTCTAGGACGTTAACCTAACATGATATGTTTTCCAAACCAACTATTTTACGACGCAAAATGTTGGCTTCTCGTTACTAAGTGTAAGTTAAAATTATATTTAACAATGATCCAAATTCTTACTTTATGATAAAATCCTTTTAGGTTTAGTTAGGATGTTTTCCAATAAAACATTGTTTACAAATTCTACTATCGACCCTAGTTTTCAAAAAAGAGATTTGTTCTAGAGTTAATCGCCCATGTTGGATCAAATTAATGGATCTTCAGTTTCAACAACTTCAAAAATATTGGAACATTCGCATTTAATGCATTCACAATTAATTTTTGAAACCAACCTGTATTACATCAAGTAATGTAGTTTTAATGATTTTACAATCAAAAAAAAGTCAATTAAGAATTTAAAGTTCTAAACCAAAAGATTGTGCAATATTTGAGAATTTTACGTATGATTCTAGATATTGTCTACCTTTTGTAGTAATTACAAAGGTGTGTTTTCCATCAAACTCAATTTTATTTATCAATCCAGTTCCAGTCAAATTTGTTAGCAATTTTGTCAATCTAGGATGTGACAAGTTAGCTTTTGCAAGTAGTGTGGTTGTTTTGATACCCGTCTGGCCATACTCTTCAGTAGCAGTTAGAAGATCACCCACTATCTGCATGCTAGTTCGATATGAAACCATGTTAATTCAGTGTATTGTGTATGTTATAAGTATTGACATATACAACCAATCATTACCATTCATTACCAATAATATATACGCAAGTATGATAATGCGGGGATATGAATACACAATCTCAAACAAATAAGGTATATTCAACATACAAACAAAACGTTCAAAAATATTTTGAAGGCGTTGCAAAAATTATCCGCAATATTTTCAAGCTGCTACGCGATTACAAGATGAATGTATGAAAACATGTGAGAAAACAATTAGTGCTTCAGTATCAATGCAACAAGAATTTGTCAAAAAAGCAGGAATTACATATGATATTCCAAATGAGGCAAAAAGTACAATGATCGATATAAACAAGCAGATTGTTCAAGCAAATACTGTAAACACTCAATTTGTAAAAACAATAATTGATACAACAGTACAAAACATCAAAACATACAACGATAACGTAAACGCTTTTGTTGAATTGAATAAAAATATTATCCAATCTTGGATAAATCCATTTACACTAAAAAACTAGTGTGATTGATTTTTCTTTTTTATAATTTTTCAGATAAAAATTGTATGTTAGTTTGAGAGTCCTTAAATTTTTTCATTAAAAATAATCGACGTGTTGGTTTTGTAGCTCGTGGCTTTGTTCTTAACAAACGCCCACAACAAGGACACCACAAACCATCCCAATTAATGAATAATTCACATTGAGGACATCGTTTTTGACCTTGTTCGTATCTACCACCTTCATGACTATTGCTTTTAGCCTTGAATTGTGTACAATACCCATGACAATGCATGATATTTTACTGTAAGTGAATATAGAAAAGATTATCGGAAATATGAATATATCAAAGACCAACAGCTAATCAACTTTGAAAATATTACAACCCGTGAAATTCAGACCATTGTCTATCCAATTTGTACATTATTTTCCATCCTAATCTGTCAATATTCACACTAGTTTCAGCAATTATCAATATTATGTGTCGGCTGAGTGGAAAACTCATCATTACAACTTTTTCTCTTCTTGAAGATGAATACTTTACTCTGCCTAAATTGGCATCAAAACTTTCCCTATTTGCAACTCTGTGTGCCAATTCTAAAAACATCTGTTTTCTCTGTTCATCATTTTCAAAAGGAGCTATTCCTTTTCTGAATCCACCAACAATCAATTTTCCTTTATTATCAATAAGAGCCGCAAATCGAATTTCAGGCTCAGTTAAAATATCATTAATCTTTTCTTGGATGTCATTAACTGAGAAATTTTTTTTGGACATACTATAAGTTATTTTTTCAATTATTTAACAGGATGATATTATCAAACATATAAAATCTATCAATAATCACCGTAATGAAATTCAATCATTTTTACATTTATGATAAACACCATTACACAAATTAAATCAAAAACAAATATTGCTACAAACAAAAATTGTAATAATATAGAATCCAAAGTAATAGATTATGCAAGAAGAACACCATGTTATTCAGTACACTAATTCTTGTTATTTCTGTAAATATCGGACTTTTTGATTTTGTATGATAATTAATTAAGATTTTTGTTAAATGCTGATAAGATTACCTGTGTTTTGTGTGGTCTTTTTTGGGATATTTGGAATTTGTAGGGATTCCACATATGTAATATGTTTTGAGATTGATTTTATGTCTCCTAACGATATCATGATTTTGTCATTATGATCAAAGATATATTGTGAAATATCTGAATGAAATTCCTCACCATTAACAAAAAATCTCAAAGTTTGATTTTCTTCTGTACAAAATAACTTACTATGTAACTGGATACAATCAGCCATTATACTCATCCCAAATGATGAAAATAATAATTCTAATGATGCATTTGTTGCATGTCTGTGAATTACATACGGATTACTGTTCTCAAAGTGAATGTATTTACTTGAAATTTGATATTCCTCTAAACCATAGTTTATCTGATCTCCATTAATGAATACGGCAATTGCAGCATGCGCATGGGCACTACCAAATTCGCCTACACCATATTGTCGTACTAGTATTTCTTCAGGATTCAAATTCATATTTTGAATAATTTGAGAATCAATTTTTTCTTGATTTATGAAATAATATGAAAAGAACACGGATGATATGATAATAGATGAAATCACCACCATTACAATAAGTCTATTTTTTGGTTTAGAGGTAACGGGTTCTAGAAATTCTGAATTACTCTCCTCAAATCTTCCAGGTATGGAATAATCTGAATCAACATCTAAAGGAAGAACTTTATTATTTTCAGGCAATTATTCAATTAACTAAATTGATTCTATAAATTCTCTTTTCCTAATTATTTTGGAACGAATAGAGTTAACCAGTAATCCATCATCTTTCTATTCAACTTTACAAATGTCTCAGCATTATCATTCCATGTTTTGACATTTTTCTTTCCTGTCTCGATTGTTTTAATTGCCATTTGGTTTGATGCTACTCTATACTTTGTGATTTCATCTCCAATATCTTCAATAATTGTTTGTGCAGTTTTTGGTAATTCAAAATTATATCCCGATTTTTCTGCAAATTCTTTTTGTAATGAAACATTTACTTTTACTGCATTCTTCCATGATTTGTAACATTCATTTTGTAAATCAAATAATGTTTGTTGGAAGTGTAATACAGAACTTTCAATTTCTGTAAAATATTTACGGTTAGCTCGTTCGATTATTGTAAATTCTTTTTGTGCTTCTTTCTTTTCACTCATTGTTTGGTTTTATTTTTGAATCATTTAACCATTTTTTTGAATTATTCATTTTGCCATAATTTTCCTTGTTTTTTGAGTAAATCTCTATCATTTTTTGGCATGGTGTCTAGTGTGTGAGAATCATAGTTTGCACCCGTAAAATCAGTGTCTTTTAGAATTGCTCCCTCAAAGTTTGAGTGTCTGAGATTCACTCCCGATAAATTAGCATTAGATAAATCAGTATTTCTTAGGTCAGAGTAAAACAAGTCTGCACCTCTAAAGTCTGCACCTTGTAAATCTGCACCATATAGTTCGGCATCCCACAATTTTGCATTTGAGAGATTTGTATTTCTTAAATCAGAACCTCGTAATTTGACATTGAATAGAATAGTTTTGGATAAATTTGATTCACTAAGGTCTGTAACACTAAGGTCTGCATTATGAATATCTCTACTTTGAAGATTAACACCTTTCATGTTAGAATCAGATAAATTTCGTCCAATCAAATCTTCATAATCAAAATTAACTTTGGATAAATTTCGTTTCCTAAACACATCTGTTGACTTCATTATACTGTTTTGTGATCTGACTATCCACATAAATTCAACTACAATCTTTTACTTTTCATGGATTTTATGTTAGAAGAAGAACTATTGGATTTAATGACATTTTGTTTACAAAACCCAGAGTCTCCAGAAATATCTGATAAACATAAACGAATTACAGGTATTGGGGGAGAATTGTATGCTGATGGAGGGATTGATGCATTGGAAAATTTCTTTTTTGTGGTAAAAAATAGAATCATACAAGAAATTGGTAAAGACCCATCCTCAATGCGTTCTCTTTGGAATGGGATTTCTGATGAATGGAATTTCTAAATTTTTTCATCTGTACGTTTTGACACATTAATTGATTCTATGTGTAATTAAATGACACAGAAATGAATTTTTAAA
>JAPYTM010000027.1:0-5541 GCA_029941825.1 Candidatus Nitrosopumilus sp. | reverse complement strand
ACACAGAAATGAATTTTTAAAGCCAAACTTTCAAGCATATTCATGGAAAAACCCCAAATAATTTCTGAAATTGAAAAGAGAGTTCATAGAATAAAAAAGGATTATACTTTATGGACTATTGGTATTACAGATACCCCAAAAAGTCGAAAAGATCAACATTACAATAATGGTAAAGATATTTCAGAATGGGCAGATTGGTCGATACATAGTGAAAGTGATGCTAGAGCAATTGAAGAACATTTCTTAGATAAAGGGATGAGAGGAGATGCCGAAGGTGGTTCCATAAAATATGTATATATTTTTTAATTAAAAAAAATCTAGTAACCTTCTTCTCCTGAGAAAAGAAGACACCAATAGTTTGCACTAGTTTTTGCAGATACTTTTTGACCTACTTTACATGGTCCAAATACTTTCCCTGCTGCCAGTTCTGATTGATAATTTGGAACTCTTTGAATCTGCTTCACTATTGCGGGTGTTACAAAAAAAGAACTAACCTTTTGATTATTTACATCAAATGTTTCTAGAGTATCAATGACATTGTAATCTGTCAATCCATCTTCTCCAATCATTTCTTTTGGAGTATATGGTGATGGTTTCCCTCTGTTTGTTTTAAAGGCCTTGATATTGATGATTTTACCCAAAATCTTTCCAATACCAATTGCTTTGGTTTGTTCTTGTGGTTTGTTGTAATCACCCAAGTTGATTTGCGTTTGTGTTGTTTCATTCATTTGTGATTCATTGTATGATGTATGAAATTCTAAATGAGTTGTCTCATTTGAAAACCCATGACAATTAGTCAACGTGCATTCCATACAGATTGGTTCAAAAAAATAACTTTGTATTTTAGTGAGGGTTTATTGTAATTATTCATGCCAATAGAGAAAACTCTTCTTGCACCAGACTTGGAAATTTGTAGAATTTTAAATGGAATGTGGCAAGTTGCAGGAAGTCATGGCCAAATTGACTCTAAATTAGCAATTTCAGACATGTTATCTTACCATAAAGCAGGATTTACCACCTGGGATCTTGCAGATATTTACGGTCCAGCAGAATCATTAATTGGTGAATTTAGCAAAAAAAATGATACCCACTTTGAGGCATTTACAAAATTTGTTCCAAATCCTGGACCAATGAGTAATAGCATTGTAACACAGCACATTGATCAATCATTAAAGAAAATGAATACTGATTGTATTGACTTACTTCAGTTTCATTGGTGGGATTACAATGACACTAGTTACCTTGATGCATTGCATCACTTGTCAAAATTGCAAGCAGAAAATAAAATAAAACATTTGGGTTTAACAAACTTTGATACTGAACAAGTTAAAATCATTCTAGATAACGGACATACTATTGTATCAAACCAAGTACAATATTCTATTTTAGATCAAAGACCAGAAAAACTAATGACTCCATTTTTCTCAAAAAATAACATAAAAATTTTATCTTATGGTGTATTGTTAGGTGGGTTTTTTTCAGAGAAATATTTGAAAGTAGATGAACCACACGGAGGCGACTTGGTTACTGCTAGTTTGCAAAAATACAAAACCATGATTGATGCATGGGGTGGATGGATACTATTCCAAGAACTATTACTAGTGTTAGATGGAATTGCAAAAAAACATGATTCAAGTATTGCAAATATTGCAACACGATTCATTTTAGATAAACCTCAAGTCGCAGGTGTAATTATTGGAGCAAGGTTAGGAATTACTAATCATCGAGAAGACAACACTAGAGTTTTTGATATAACCCTTGATTCTGATGATATATCTAAAATCGATGCAGTTACTGTAAAATCCAATGATTTGTTTGATGAAATTGGTGATTGCGGTGATGAGTATCGCTAAATCTGAAAACATTCATTCATTGTAATGAATAATGAATATCACAAAAAAGTACAATTCCATGTTTTAGGGTTTTAGCAGTTATACTGTAACCATCCTCTAATCCTTTACCACAAACATAGCATTCCACTTTACTAACTGAAGATTGTACATTATGAGTTTGTAGAATTTGCATTTTACTTACAATTGCTTGATTTGTCCTCTGCATGGTGAATGGTATACGATCAAATATTATATAAAAGTACCGTACTATACCGTAACTTGTTTGTGCCTGAAAGGTTGATCAATTTAGACTGAAATGATCTATTTGGAATCCACTTATCACTTTAAATAATAAACCTCCAAAATGGCATTCATGGGTGGACACCTTTGGAAAAACTCAAGCAAAAGTAATACCTCTAGATTTATCTGAAAACCAATTTCAAATTTATAATAAAATTTCAAGAAATTATTCCCATTCATTTCTATTTGAGTCATTGACTGGACCTGAAGTACTAGCTGAGACATCTGTAATGGGGTTTGATCCAAAAATAATACTAAAAGGATATTCTGATAAAGTAGAAATTATTGAAAATGGTTCCACAAAAATCATAAACACAGATGATCCATTTTCTGAATTACAGAAATTACTTGGAAAATCAGATGATCAATCATATCGATATTTGGGGGGAGCAGTAGGGGTAGTAAATTATGATGCAATTAGACTGGTGGAGGACATCCCAGATACTCATGATGCCATACAACCATTAATGGAATTTGGGATTTATGATGATGGTATTTTATATGACAATTTACATAAAAAATTATTTTATTTTTACAATAATGAGAATAGGTTTGATAAATTAAAAATGGATAATGACACTTTTGGCAAATTTCATTCAAGTGATGTTACACCTAATATGGATGAGGAAAAATATTCAAGTATTGTAAATAAAGCAAAAAAATTAATTCATGATGGAGATATTTTTCAAGTTGTTTTATCTAGGAAATTTGTATTTGATGTAACTGGGGATAATTTAACATTGTATAAAACACTACGAAAATTAAATCCATCACCATACATGTATCATTTGAAACAAGGTGAAAAGACAATCATTGGAGCATCTCCTGAAATGTTAGTTAGAATTACTGGAGATAGAGTAGAGACATTCCCAATAGCTGGGACTCGAAAAATTACTGATGATGAAGAGAAAAATAAACAATTATCAGATGAACTAATTACTGATGAGAAGGAATTAGCAGAGCATACAATGCTTGTGGATTTAGGCCGAAACGATATTGGTAGGGTTTGCAAATATGGTACGGTTCATCCAGAATCACTCATGCAGATAAAGCGATTCAGCCATGTTCAACACATTGTTAGTCATATTGTGGGTAATTTAGCACCTGAAAATGACATGTTTGATGCATTTCAGGCAGTGTTTCCAGCAGGAACTGTATCAGGTGCTCCAAAAGTCAGAGCAATGGAAATCATTGATGAATTGGAATCTGAATCTCGTGGACCCTATGCTGGAGCTGTTGGATATTTCTCATACAATGGATGTTGTGACTTTGCAATAGCAATTCGAAGTATATTCATTAATGGGAATAAAGGATTTGTACAATCAGGAGCTGGAATAGTTTCTGACTCTATTGCCAAAAATGAATTCAAAGAAACTGAACATAAAGCAGGAGCAATGCTTCAAGCACTAAAGGAGGCAAATTGAAATTTCTAATTATAGATAATTATGATTCATTTGTGTACAATATTGCACAATATCTTGGAGAATTAGGAGTTGAGTGTGATGTGATTAGAAATGACAAAATTACCATTAATGAAATAAAACAAAATAACTATGATGCAATAATAATATCTCCAGGTCCTGGAACTCCTGAAGACAAAAAATACTTTGGAGTATGTAGTGATGTGATTAAAGACATGGGTGCAAATACTCCGATATTGGGTGTTTGTTTAGGACATCAAGGAATCATTGCAGCATTTGGCGGAAAGGTTACAAATGCTGGATGTGTGAGACATGGAAAGACTAGTCCAGTTGATCATTCAGATGTAGAATTATTCAAAGGGGTAAAAAATCCATTTATGGCAACTAGGTATCATAGTTTGGTTGCTGACAAAACAATAATTCCAGATATTTTACAAGTTATTGCAGTAGCAGTTGATGATGGAGAAATAATGGCAATAAGACATAAAGATTATTTGATAGAGGGGGTACAATTTCATCCTGAATCAATTATGACTGAGGATGGGAAAAAAATTTTAGAGAATTTCATTAATCAGGTGAAAGCAAAATGATTTCAGATTTAATTTTAAAATTACAAGAAAAAGCAGATCTCACATATGATGAGATGAATAATATTATGACTGAGGTATTATCTGGAAAAACTAGTGATTCTCAAAATATGGATTTTTTATCAAGACTATCTGAAAAAGGTGAAACTGATGATGAATTACTTGGAATGCTTGATAAAATGAATGAATTTTCTCTCAAAATTGAGCCTAAAAACACTGGAACTATAATTGACATGTGTGGTACTGGAGGGGATAAACTTCAGACATTCAATGTATCTACTACTGCATCTTTTGTTGTAGCAGCTGCTGGTGGAGTAGTAGCAAAACATGGAAATCGTTCAAGTTCGGGGGTTTCTGGAAGTGCAGATATTTTTGAATATTTTGGATATGATTTGAATTTAGAAACTGCTGCAATTACAGATATTTTAGAAAAACATAACATCTGTTTTATGTTTGCACAAAAATTTCATCCTTCAATGAAACATGTATCGGCAGCTAGAAAACAATTGGGAAAAAGAACTGCATTCAATTTGTTAGGCCCATTATCAAATCCAGCTAGTGTCAAAAATCAACTAATTGGAGTATACTCTATTGATTTTCTTGATAGATTACCTGCAATTCTAAAAAGAAAAGGTGGTCAAAATATAATGACTGTTCGTTCGGATGATGGGATGGATGAATTTTCCACTAGTGCAGTAAATAGAGTGTGTGTTTTAAGAAATGATAAAGTATTGATGAATGCAATTGACCCTGAAGTTATAGGATTGCACAAATCATCTCTTCACGATATTCAAATTAAAACAAAACAAGATGCGATAGAATCATTTGTTGGTGTACTAAATAATACTGCAAATCAAGCCATGATTGAGACTACTGCACTAAATGCAGCTGGTGGGTTAATTGTTGCAAATGTTGTAAATAATTTTGAAGAAGGTGTAGAACTAGCCCTTGAAACTATCCAAAGTGGTAAAGCAATTTCACTGTTAGAGAGATTCATTAATGATACAGGAGATATTTCAAAACTAAAGGAGGTTACTAATGGCTGAAAATATTTTAAAGAAATTAGTAAATAATTCTCAAATTGCGATTGATGATGGAGTGTATGATGTTGATGTCAATTTACAAAGATCTAGTAAAGATTTCAAACAAATAATCAAGGCTAACCTTCATGCCACATTACTAACTGAAGTGAAATTTGCGTCACCTTCTTTAGGGAAAATTAGAACCCTTACTGATCCTGCAAGTATTGCACGACAAATGATTGCTGGAGGTTCAAAAGCACTATCTGTATTGACCCAACCCCACCTATTTCATGGCTCACCTGAATATTTCATGAAGGTAAGACAAGCAGTAGATGTTCCATTATTAATGAAAGATATCATGATTGACAAAATTCAGATT
>JAPYTM010000026.1 GCA_029941825.1 Candidatus Nitrosopumilus sp. | reverse complement strand
TCTCTCATTGTTCTGCAGTTAGGGGTTTACGCCTTTTAATTTTCTAATATATCTACAGATATTGAACCCATTACATTTCCATTTGGATTAATGGTAATTGAAACTTCTTGCATCTCAGAAATCTCAATAATTTTCTCACCGTCATATTTCCATGTAAAATATTCTGAGATTTCAGTTTCATGCAAAGTATTTTTTAATTTAAAATCTTCAGAAATCTCAAAATTTTTACCACTTATTGTAATTGATAATATCTCTGGACTACTTCCATTTGGGACAAATCTAAATGAATACTGTCCATCATTAATAGTAAATTTTTTAGTATAAACTCCATTTATGTATAAATCTGGATCTGCAAGAGTTACATGAAAAATAACATTATTTGTTTCCTCAGATTTGTTTGACGTAAAATTCACTAGAAAAATTCCAATTATTGCAACTATGAACATTATTACAATTTTTTTGTTCAATAAAGCAATTCGTAGACTCTATTATAAAAAATATTTTTTCTAGAAATAAGAAAAAATTCAATTTTTGTTAATGAAATTTAACGTACAGTTAACCATTTTTTACACTCGAAATTAAGTAGATATTATTGAATCAAATTTATGCCTAGTTTACATAGTAAATGGTCAAAACAACCACAACCAGGAATAACTGAAAAAATTAATGATGCTATCAAACCTAAAGGCACACTCAAACCAAGAGTTCAGGATGGAATTAAAAAATTGCAATTACAAATTAAAAAATTAGATTCAATGTTAAAAAATCTACAAGAACGTGACACACAATTATTTCAAAGAATTGTAGAAGCAACTCAAAAGCATGATGTTAAAACTAGCAAAATTCTTGGAAATGAATTAGCAGAGATTAGAAAAGTTACTAAGATTATGAGTAATGCTAGAATTGCATTAGAACAAATTGAATTGCGCTTAACTACCTTTAGTGATCTTGGAGATACTGTTGTAGCAATTATGCCAACAATGGGACTAATGAAAAATTTAAAATCCTCTCTTGGTAAAATTATGCCTGGAGCTGAACAAGAAATTGGTCAGATGGCTGAAATGCTTGGAGGATTTATGACTGAAAGTTTCTCAGGAGATGCCACATTTGGAATTAATGAATCTACAAATTCAGAATCTGAAAGAATACTAAAAGAAGCTGCAGCTGTTGCTGAAAGTTCTGCAGGTCAAATGTTTCCTTCAGTACCTACAAATACACAAGAAACGACTAGTACAAAATTTTTCTAAATCAATTTTAGATTTTTTTTGAGTACTTCAAAAAGAACTAATTCTCAAAAGAATCCCTTAATTCTTTAATTTTCTTAACTCTGTTACCCTCATCTTCAATAATTTTATCAACTCCCAATAATTTATCTCGTAAATTACTGATAATAACACCAACCTGATCAGCTTCATCTTCCACTTGTTTTCTTTTGTTAGCAAGTTCTGTTATTCCACTGTTTTCCTCATCAATGTACTCACTGACTTTTTGAAGTTTTTCTTTGAGATTTTTAATATCTACTGATTCTTCTTCAATATCTTTTTCAAGTAAAGTTCTCTTATCTTTGAGATTTTTAATCATTAAACCAACATAATCAATTGCTTCTTCTAATTTTACACGTTTACCCATTAATTCCCCAATTCCAATTTGACTAATAGATTCAATTGCAGCATCTACTGATTCTACATCATTGGAATTATCTTCAATTTTTTCTTCTACCATTTCACTACCTTCTTCTTTCTTGAATTTATCAAACATTTTATAATTTTCTTTTCAAATTGGGAATAAAAAGTTATTATGAATCTCAAAACTGACCTTATGAATAATTTTTAGTCAAAAAAAGGCGATTATCTAACTTATCTTACATTTATGAATTCTTGATTAGACTCCATTATTTTCCTAAAAATATTCAAAGTGAAATTTCATTAACAAAAATTGAATTCTTTAATTAAATTTAGGCTCATAATTTCTATAGATCTTTTCCACACGTCATTTTTGTAAAAAATATGATATTTTTTTAATTTTATTTGCGTTCCGCTGTACGTTCCGCTTTGAGGTTTCAGAATGTCCCTCTAATACTAACTTGTTCTATACTATAACATGTCAAAACAACAATACAGGTCCGAAATGGGCATAATGGGAGATATCTTAGATGTTACAGCTAATGGTGGTCGTGATGGAATCATTGTATCTGCAATATCTCGAAAGGCTAACCTTTCTCACTATGCCGTCCTAGACAAATGTGAGAAATTGGTAGAAGCAGGCTTAGTGGAATCGGTCAAAACTAACAGAAACAGAGTCTTTCAAATTACTGAAAAAGGCCTTCAATTTTTTCAGGAATTTAAGAGATTTCAGGGATTAGTGGAAAGTATGAATCTAAGGTACTGATATCATGGATCTAGAAATTATACCGATTTTCAGGAAAGAGTTTCTTCAAGAAGATGGAATACTTTTTGTAAGGACTGAAGGTATCCTTGAAACAATGGTTAGCACACCTTTGATAATGGCTGGTTTAATCGTCATTGCATTAACTATTCCTTTACAAACTTCATTCAGCTTTACTCGAACTCTTGAACTTACAATAAATTCTGATGGGTCTACACATGTTTTCTCTCAGATAGATGTGGATTCTTCAAATTTTGAACTAAACCTTTTTGGTTCATCTATTGATAATTTTGTAGCAATTGGAAAAAACAATTCTTTGTTATCTGGAGATATCATTGATAATGTAGTAACAGTTGATACTCTAGATTCATCAACTATTACTGTTAATTATAATATTCATGATTTAATTTCTAAAGAAGGACGAGTTTGGACATTTTCATTTAATTCTCCATCAAACTATTCATTACTAATGCCTGAAAATTCTGTTATTGTTGGAATGGATGTTTTACCAACTAACATGGAACAAATTGATGAGCAAATTAAATTAGAACTTTTTAGTGGACCTACTCAAATTGATTATATTTTTGGAGTAACTCCAGAAACTACTCCAAATCAACCTGAATTAACATTTGATGTTATGATTATTGGATTAGTAATTGGTTTAATTGCTGCAGCAAGTATTGGATCAGTTATTGCAATAAAGAAAAAACAATCTAAATCTCAAATACAAGTTATTACATCTAAAAAACAATCTGAATCTATAGATCCTAATACAATTTTTAGTTTTAGACCTGATATGCGTGCAGATGATAAAGAGATTATAAAATTTATCTCTGAAAATGGAGGCGAAGTTTTGGAGAGTGATCTACGAAAAAAATTCCTTCAACCTAGAACTACTATGTGGAGAGCAGTAAAACGATTAGAAAGATTAGATGTAGTAGAAATTTATAAAAAAGACTTACAAAATGTAGTAAAATTAAGAAATGATTTGGAGGAAGTAGATTGAACACGATTGTATTATTTGGCTTGTTTGTATTAGTAACTGGCATAATTTTTGGTAATCAGGTATTTGCCGAACCCCTTGATACTATCAAAACATTTGTATCAAATTATAATGGTGACGTTGCAACAGTTAAAATCATTTGGAATCAAGATGATAAAGCAAAAAATTACACAATCGGTTGTGTTAGCTGTAATCCAAACACCGTAAAATCCACATCTAGTGATAATATTACATTTAATAATGTAACAGCATTTCCTAATGGTTCATTTGCAATGCTTTATGTAATTACATATGATTCTCAAAATGAGATGATTTCTGTAAAACAACTTATTATTAATCTAAATCAGTAAACTGAAATTATTACTCTCAAAAAAATCTAAATCAATCACCATAAAATTCATATATATTTTCTAAACAGAATTAAGCATGGCATCCAGGGCAATTACAATCGGTGTAGGTATTCCAATGATAATAGTGGGTGCTTTGATGGCTTGGTTGTGGGCTCCATCTGGAGGAGATTTACAAAATCAAGTAGAGCTTATTGGAAGTACAATAGGGATATTGGGAGTAATATTTTTTATCGCAGGATTATTTTATACAAAAGAACCTGTAATGCATTAACAAAAACTCATTGAATAAATAATGAAATAAATTACTATTATTACTTGAAAGTTAGATTATTTGAAATATTTACATCAGTTGAAGGTGAAGGAATTCTTTATGGAACAAAGACACTCTTTGTGAGACTTGCAGGATGTCCTTTTACTTGTTTTTATTGTGATACTAAGGAATCTCTTCCACTTGATTCTGGTACAGAATATACAATTGAGAAAGCAAATCAACTAATTGATTCTAATCTCAAACATCAAACTTACAAAGTAAATTTTACTGGTGGTGATCCACTAATTCAACATCAAGCAGTAGCACAACTTGCAAAACATATTCAAGAAAAAAAAATTCCCACATATCTTGAATCGTCATGTTTTGATATTGATAGATTTAATCACGTTTTACCATTTATCGATATTGTTAAAATAGAATTTAAAACAAAGGATTCTGATTTTGTAGACTCTGAACATTATGAAAAACTAATTGGTCATACTATGAAGTGCCTTAAATCATCTGTAAATGCAAAGAAAATAACTTACATCAAAATTGTAGTCAGTTCCAAAACTCAATTAAATGAATTTGAAGAATTAACAAAACAAATTTTTGATGTTATTTCTAAAGATGATATTGATGGATTTGTTATTCAACCAACTTATGGTATTTCTGAACCTTCTTTAGATCTTTTATTGAATTTGTATGATTTAGTGTATCCACATTTTATTGATGTTAAGGTAGTTCCACAATTACACAAATTTATTGGAGCTCCATAATCTTTCTACTTGCCTAAAAATCTGATTAGGTTCAAATACTAGAAAAATTCTGTGAGATTATAATATGAATGAAGAACGCGTAAAGAAACTCATTAGAGAATTAATAATTGAAGTTGGTGAGGATCCTACTCGTGAAGGGTTACGAGAAACTCCTGAAAGAATTGCAAGTATGTACAAAGAAATTTTTGCGGGTTATGATTCTGATTCAGAATTATCTGTTCAATTTTCTGAAGATTCTGATGCAGTTATTGCACGTAATATTCAATTTTATTCAATGTGTGAACATCATATGTTACCATTTTTTGGGAAAATTCACATTGCTTATTCACCAAATGGTAGAGTATTTGGAATATCAAAACTTGTCAGATTAGTTGAAAAATACTCAAAGAGACTACAAATTCAAGAACGGTTAACAAAAAATATTGCTGATGAATTGTATGCTCAAGGAGTAAAGGGTGTTGTAGTTTTAGCTGATGCAGAACACCTTTGTATGAAAATGCGAGGTGTTAGAAATGATGCAATGCTTTCCTCAATTGCGTTTAGAGGAATTTATGAAAATAAAGATGAAAAAGAAGGTATAATGACACTCATTAGAAAACGTGCCTCTGATTCTTTATTTTAGAATATACTGAATAATTAAATAATCTAAATTTTTGATTATTCTTATGGGAGTGCATCCAAATATTCACATTCCAAAAGAATCATGGCCTCATTGGATATGGTATGCAATTGAATGTGTACTTCTTATTGCAATTTCTTTGATAACATCAAGTAAAATTACTAATTCTATTGAAGGATTAACTCCAGAAGTACAAAATTATATGTTTATAGGAATTATGGGGATATTCTTCCTTGTTTGGTATGTAGGAATTAGACGTTTAGTTCTAACAAAAGTTCTTCGAAATGGATACTAGAATTATTTAAGATATTTTGTTTTATCAATAATTTTAGCTTTTTCGAATGCAATTTTTCTATTATTACATGATTCACAAATCCCACAATGATATTTTTTATTTGAATAACAACTCCAAGTTTTAAAAATTGAATTACCTAAAACTTTCATTCCAGCTTTAAGTAAATCCTTTTTTGATAACCCTTCACGATAAGGTGACCAAATCTGAATATTTTTTCGTAATTTAGTATTAATTCCATCAATTTCTCCCTGATTAAACGCAGATTCTAATTTTTTTGCAAAAGTTGGTCTACAATCAGGATAGTTTCTATCTCCAGTATGTGCACCATATACAACTAGTGAAGCATTAAGTGTAAAAGCCCATGCAGATGCAATTGATAAAAATACTGCATTTCTAATTGGAACTACAATCGAATATTCAAATTTACTAGGGATTTTTCTATTAGTACTTGTTAAAGCATTTGAGTTTCCATACAAGTCTTTCATAAAACTAATATCAATTACTTTATGTTGTTTTAATCCAAGTTTTTTTGCAAAATATTTTGCAGCAGCAATCTCCATATCTGCTTTTTGTCCATATGAAAAAGTAATCCCATACAATTCATATTTTGATTTCAAAAATGAAACTGCACAAACAGAGTCTATTCCTCCACTAAATACAATTATTGCTTTTTTCATAATCTTCAACTGAGTTTATTTTTTATTATTGCACCTTTACTAGGTTTACAGATAATTATTTGACATTCTGTATTTGTAGACTCGAATCCTTTTGACATTGCTATACTAATCTTTTTTAAATTAGAAGAACTTTTTGAGAATGCAATTATTGATGGTCCTGCACCACTAATTGTTACACCTAATGCTCCAGCTTTTAGAGCATTTTGTTTCACTTTGGTAAACCCTGGTATCATATGTTGTCTTGCAGGTTCAACTATTTCATCTTTAATTGAATTACCAATTAATTCTGGATCTTTTTTCATAAAACCAACAACAATTGCAGCAGCATTTGATAGATTCAAAATACTATCAGTTAGCTTAATTTTTTTTGGAATTACCCCTCTTGACACTTTGGTTTTCTTTTTTGGAACTTCAATTTTTGGAACAGCAATACACATTCTGAGATTTCCTGGAGGTTCTATTCTAATTACATCTAAAGGATTTGTTTTTACTATTACAAATCCACCCAAAACAGAAGCTGCAACATTATCATAATGAATTGTACCTGCACTAGCTTTTTCTCCAGACCCTGCAAATTCTACTAGAGAATTTCCGTCAAGTTTGAGTTTAAATAATTTATCAAATGCTACTGCTGCTGCTGCTGCTGATGCAGCACTACTTCCCATTCCAAATCCTGCTGGTACTCCCTTTTTGATTTTGATTTCAATACCTTCTTTGATTTTGAATCTTTTTTTCATATTTTTTACAACTAATCCTGCAGTATTCTTTTCAGGATTTGTAGGTACATTACCATCTGTGATTATTGTAATTCCACTTTTTGTTTTTGTTAATGTAATTTCATCATAAAATGCATTTATTGCTAATCCAAAAACATCAAATCCTGGACCTAAATTTGCTGTTGATGATGGAGCTTTTATAGTGATCTTTGATACCAATTAATCTTCTATCTCCTCACCTAAATTAAGAATTCTACTCAGAGCACTTTCAAGATTAATAAAACCATCTCCTGTAACATTTGAAATTGGAATTAATCCTTGTGCAAATCCACTAAGATTCAAACCTCGCAAAATATTTGTAGTTAATGTATAGGTATCCCCATCTGCTTCTTTGGAAATTGCATCTTCCAATGTTTTTAAATTTGATGACCATTGTAGTATTTCTTTTAATTTATCTCCAATAAGATCTGTTTTTGTTAATACATTAACTGTTGGTAAATTCAAACGTAATCTAATTGATGTAGCAAGTAGTGCAATTGAAACAAAATTTACTGGTGAAGTTATTAGAGATCCATCAAAAAGAAAAATACTTGTCTTTTCTTCTGATGACATATTTTCTACAATAAAACGTCCACTAGAACGATATGCAAATAATTCAATTTGTCCTGGTGTATCAACGATCAAATAATCTGGATTCACTGTATCTACTTCCTTCTTAATATCATCAATTTTTGATGCAATCAAATCATTTGCCATTACTAAAGCTCCGTTTGGACCCAAATCATATTGTTGCATAATAGATACATAATCGACAAAATCTCTGACATCGATATCACAAGTATAAGGTACATTTTCTACACCTGGATCTAAATTTAAGACTGCAGCGAATGCTCCATTTTTTGTATAATATTCATATAACTTTGATGAAAGTAACGATTTTCCTGAACCAGCAGTACCTGAAATAAAAATTGTTTTCAATCCTGTCAGATTCCTAATTTGCTTATATTTCAAACTAACACTTTAAGTAAAAAATTTTCTAAAATTAGATATGGTAAATTTCATATTTTTAATTATCATATAATTTCACAATTAGCAAAAACTCAAGTTAACATTCATTTCCTTAAATTCTTACGCCTAGAATTAGGCATAAAATTTCTAATATCCACAAATTTCCTCAACTTTCATATTTGATTCCTCAAAAAAATTATCAAATGAATTGGAGACTAGTAGCTATTCCTGTAACTTTAATCCCCATCTTAATAATTGCCATTCAATTTGATATCAAATTAGATGATGTATTAGCAATTGGATTTTTTCCATTTGTTGGTGCAGTTATTGTAATGATGATCAAACTAGGTCTTCAAGGAATAAAATTTGCATATATTACAAGAAAATATCTTAGTGGGTTTGATTCTATTGGAAAACTAATAGGTGTTAGAGTTGGTAGTGAATTCATTAAATTTACTACTCCTATGTTTATTGGAGCAGAATTTGTTGTAATTTATTATTTGAAGAAAAAGGGAGTATCTCTTTCAAAATCTACTTGGATTGTAATTATGGATATTGTAACTGAAGTAATAGCAGGAGGTTTGTTAGCAATTATTGCTGGAATAATTGCAATATTTAATGAAGCATATGTAGTTGGAGGAATAATTCTAGCTATTAGTATCTCTATCACTTCTGTATGGACTATTCTATTTTTCTTATCGTCTAAACATACATTTCAAGTTCCAAATATACTTGAAAATATTGTTAAAAAATTAGGAAAAGAAAAAGGTACTAAAATAATTGAACAAACCAATTTATGGATGGATGAAACATGTACAATGATCAGACAAAACATAAACACTCCTGAAACCAAAAAAATCTTTACAATATCATTTCTACTTTCATTAGCATCTTGGATTTTTTATGGAATATCTTTTATGGTTATTGCAATGGGCACAGGATATGTAATTAATGCATTTGATTCTATAATGGCTGTGTTGGGCGCAAATGCAATTGGAAATCTACCAATTACAATTGGCGGTTCTGGTTTGGCAGAATTTGGAATTGTAGCATATCTTAATAATTTGAATCCATTTGACTTTAGTATTCCTGAGGGAACTGTTGCTTGGGATGCAGTTATTGGTTGGAGAATTGCAACATATTATATTCCAATTGTGATTACATGGCTACTTTTAGTGAAATTAGCATTAAGTAAGATCTCAAAATCACAAACCACATAGAAACCACTTTATCTTTAATTGTTTTTTTTGATTTATGGATTTTAAAAATAAAGTAGTTTTAATCACTGGTGCATCTTCTGGAATTGGTAAAGAAACAGCAATAAAATTTGCAAAAGCAGGAGCAAATATTATTTTGGTTGCAAGAAGGAAAGATAAACTTGAACAAATTGAAAATGAATTAAAAAATTTTCATATATTAACACTTGTTTGTCAATGTGACGTATCAAAAAAAGATCAAGTAAAAGAAATGTCAAAAATAGTTTTTAAAAAATTTGATTCTATTGATATTTTAGTAAATAATGCTGGATTTGCAATCTATGGAAATGTATCTGATCTAACTATTGATGATATAGAATCACAAATGGAAACCAATTATTTTGGTATGATTTACTGCATCAAAAATTTTCTTCCATTAATGCTGAAAAAAAAATCTGGTCATATAGTAAATGTTGCATCTGTTGCAGCAAGTTTTGGATTACCTGGAATTGCTTCATATTGTGCATCAAAATTTGCAATGCTAGGATTTTCTGAAGGTCTTAAACATGAACTAAAAAATTCTGGAGTTGGAATTACTGTTGTTAGCCCAATAATGGTTAGAACTAGCTTTTTTGATCATCCATCGTTTAAAAAAATGCCAAAATTTTCACCAATGTCACTTGATTCTAAAACAGTAGCAAAAGCAATTTTAAAAGCATCAAACTCGTCAAGATTAGAAATTATTGTTCCAGCTGTAG
>JAPYTM010000025.1 GCA_029941825.1 Candidatus Nitrosopumilus sp. | reverse complement strand
AATGCTAATCTTAATTCTCGTTCAATTTCTGGTCTATCAGCTACATTTTCTTTTCCTGCTGTCTTATACGGAATTCTAGTAGAACAAATATGAGATACAATAACAAATGGAGGTTCACCTTTTATTTTGTATCTACCCCAATCAGTGTCATGAACAACTTTGAGGACTACATCACTGCCTTCATCATACAATAATGGAATTCTATTGGCAAATCGATAAACATGAGGCCCACCAGATTTAATTTCACCACCATAAGCAATACCCATCTCAATAATGAAAGGGAATCCAGAATAGGCAGAGGCTGGACGTTGAACCACAGCTGTAAAATCAGGATTAAAGAATTTTTTAATTCCTTTTTCTAGAGGGTCTGCACCTAATGGTGCCAGACAGCTTGAATCAGGTGCAAGAAAATCATCAAATTTTTGAAGAGAGTCACTAAGATTAACTAACTCTTGGTTTGTCATAGTGCCCATTCGTTTTTCAGGTTTGAATTTTGCAAATTGTGCAAATTTTATGGCAGTAGTAGGACCTATTCTTTGAAATCTTTTTGTTAAAAATGTGGTAAGAGGCTCACCTTGAACAGTATTAGTTAGTTGTTTGTAATACATACTCTCAGGATCCATATCAATTGACTTTGATTGTGAATCACCAAAATCCCAATAGAATAATTTTTTGTTAGGCATATCAATATCTTCAATCTTTATTTTGTTTAATTTTTCAAAATCCATTTTTAAAAATGACATTAAAGCAATAACTACTTTAATTTGACGTGGAAGAGTTTTCCATTTTTTCTTTGCCTTTTCCATGATTGCTGTGAAACCAAGATTTTTCTTTGACAAACCTAAATCTTTTCTAACTTTTTCAATTATTGCATCATCAATACTTGGAATTTCAAATTGTGATTCAACTATCATTCTTCGTATCCTTTCAACATCAATTCCATGTGGATGTGGTCTGATTATTGTTGGGGGTGGAGGAATATTTTTTACAAATCGTGGATGAGAAAATTTTTGTCCTTTAGGGTCATCAAAAGTTATTGTTGCATAAGGTGTAATCAAAGAAGTTTCATATACATAATCTCGAATTTTAATGCCTGCTTTTGAATAATCACCTTCTAAACAAATACTAACAGAAAGTCCTTTTTTTGAGATTTCTTTTGTAGTGTGTTTCACAATTACAGGTTTATTTCGTTTAATGTCCAATAACAGTTCAAATACATCTTGATTTTCCCCATCTACAGAACTTTTTACTATTACAGGTTTGTTTGTTGTAATCTGCCCATATAGAATTGCCATAGTAGCACCGAGACCAAACATACCCCTAGCTTGTTTTAATCCAAATTTTGAACCATAAAGTACAGTTCCAAAAGCAAGAGGAATATGTTCTGCATCTATCCCAGGACCATTATCTTTTACAGTAAGAATGTAGGGTTTTGGATCAGGTTTATCAGGATCCACAGCCTTAATGGACAAATGAACATCAGGAAGAATCCCTTTTTGATCACATGCATCTAATGCATTTTCAACAAATTCTCTAACAGCAGTATAAAGGGATCGTGTAGGATTACTAAAACCCGCTAAATCACGATTACTGTAAAAAAATTCGCTAGGAGAAATTTGATTAAATTGTTCTTTAATCGAAGACATCTTGATCTTCCCACAGTTTCATTCTTTCTTGTTTTTCTCGTCTATTTGCAGATTCTAATTTACTGTAAACTACTCCATGCATACTTCCACTTGAAATAGAGGATATTGCATCAACTGCTAATCGTAATTTACTTGAATCCCCAATAATTGAAACAGTTCTTCCATAAATTGAGATATGTGTGCCGCTAAGATTTTCCATATTTCGTCTGGCTCTACCACTTTCTCCAATAAGTCTCCCTTTAATCCTTTCAATATTTGCATTAGATTTTCCTGCAAACTCTCTAAGATCTATTACATGTAATGCATTTTCACCTTCTAACAAAGTCATTGCATTTTCAGGAGAAAATCCCCTACCAATTGCCGTAACAATTTCCATCGCTTTGAAAGGTTGAATATTTTCAACATCACCGTGAGATTTTATTAAAACTTGACCTGTGTCACCGTCAATATCTAAATTAACATGACATAATTCTTCAATTTTTAGTTTTACAGTTCCAGACTTTCCAATTACTACAGCTATTCGATCATTTGGAATACGAATTAATTTTTCAAAACTCATTTTACAATTTCCTCAAATAAGATGTCTTGATCTTCAACAGTGATTCCTCTTTTAACGAAGAAACGTGAAATGTTATAAATATCTCGTTTAAGAAAATTCTTAGAATTAGGATGTCTAAGATCAACTGCAGAACCTAAATCAAAAACCATCAAACCATTTGCTGTTTTAAAAATATTATATTCTGAATAATCACCATGTACTAATTTTGCTTTATGATATAGATCCTTGATAATTGTAATTGCTTGTTTATAATCATCTTCATCTACCTCTGAAACTAACAAAGATTTAGCAGGGACCCCATTTTTACCTACAAAATTCATTGCCAAGACATTATTTGTGACATATAGAGGCTCAGGAACAGGAATTCCAGCATCAAAACATTGAATTAAGTTACGAAATTCTTTTCGTGCCCATAAATAGACTAGATTTTTTGTGCCTTTTCTTAGATGTGAAAATCTAGGATCTCCAGTAATGTATGGTTCACGTTTTTTAAAATTTGAAGTAGTTACTAAATAAATTTTCAAAGCAACATTCACATCATTTTCATCTACACCCCAAAAAACAACAGATTCTTTTCCAGCACTTATAGGCCCATTGACATATGCAATAATATGATCTGTTATCATTTTGTAAAGAGTCATAACAGTAGGTTTGTCTAAAACCTCATTGACAACTTTTCCTTTTTTGAAACCATCAGGTAAATGTTTTCGCTTAGATTTTGAAGCTAATTTTCTATCGATCTTTGATTCTAATTTTTTACTAATTACATCAGTCATTAAACAACATTCACCATACTAGATAAAATGGATTTCTTTTGAAACTAAAAATAATGTATTAATTAAAAATAAAATCAAACTACATCCTATGCTTTGAAAATGATCAGAAAAGGAATATTTGAAATTGTTTTTATTCCAGTCTCTGAACCAATTCCAAGTTTTACAGATAAAGAAACTGTTTCTTTTCCAACCATATTGATGATTGAAGATTTTTTTAGTAATGTTGTAGCTTCTTCTTTTTCAACTAGTTTTTCTCCGTAATAGTTTTTACTAATATTCATATTTAATTTATCTTGAACAATATTTTTTCCTAACAAATCAGCATCACAAATATTGAGCATTGTATTTTTTTGATAATCTGTTACTCTAACTGAAAATTGCATCATGCATACTTGCCTTTTAGAGTAGATTTTGCACCACATGCTTCACAAATTAAAAATGAAATACGATTTTCTTTTAGAATTTTTGTGTCAGGGCTTTTACATGTATGACATTCAAGATAATCCTTGACATAAATTTGAAACAATCTTGTAAAATCATCAGGCGCTCGTCTACCAACAAACATTGCCTTATCACCTAATTTTTCAGCAGGAACTGCAAATTCTTTTGATAAATACTGAAGAACTTTGTCAGGATCTCTTCGTAATATTTTTGGAAATTCTGAAAAATTACGCAAAAAAGTCTTTTGACCTTCCCACATTACATCTACAATAGGAAGCTCAAATCTAGTAGAAGATTCTTTGTCAGTATCACCTAGTTTATCTTTAATACGTTTGAGTAGACTCTCATATTCTATTTTAGTCACTAAAAAATGATGAAGATTGTACACTATATGGGTTTTGAAAAAGAGAAAGCGTGTGGCTTTTGTTATAGATTATTCTTCAGGCATCTTTCCGATACGGAAAACATTAGTTCCACATGTAGGACATGTGCCTTTTACGGCAGGACGTCCATTTTTGAGTGTAGTTTCTTTAGGATCTTTGATATCCCTTTTTTCTCTACATTTTACGCAATATGCTGTAACCATTCTAAAATTTGTCAAACTTGCTGGTATTTAGGAAGAGGCTGTGAAAAATATTTAACTATAGACTAGATGTGTGTAAATTATTTTAGGCATTAAAAAATAACAATTACTAAAAATTTCAATAAATGTAAAGATTTTAAAAAATATGGTAAAGATGCTGTAATAATAGATTTTTTTTACAATATTTGTTTAACAAGTGGTAATTTTTGAAATATTATCAATTATAAACTCCCTAATCATAAAACAACAAAATGGCATCCAAAAAAGGAATAATAGTAACAATTACAATTTTGGTTGTAATTACTGTTGCAAGTTTTTCATTATGGGTGATTCCAGAAAATAATGAAACAACATTTGTGGTATCTGATTTTAAAGGCTATCTTGACGGAGTAAAAAATATTCAAGAAGTATTACAAGAGTCAACATATATTGAATTTCAAAACCTTCGTAACGAAAAAATTTCCACAGAAGAGTACATTACTATTACTGAAGTAACATCATCTCAAATAACTGCACAAATAAGTGAATTTGTAACATCAAAGCCTTCTGAAGAATGGCAATCTAGCTATATTAGATACATGGAAGCAATGAAAATATTTAATGAGTATATTGGAGAGACAAAGGTTCTGGCAAACTTAATTGGAAAAGGAAATACAGAAGCAGAAATAGTAAAAACTTTACAAAAAATAGAATCGTTAAAAATAGAGTATCTAGAACATGTTAAAATTTCTGATGAATCAAGACCAGATTAGCCTCAAGACCAAATTGTATTAATTGTAATTATTGGAAATCATTAAAAAGCAATTCGATAATAAAAATAGAATGTCTCAACGCTCAAAGAAGGTGGAAAAGGATGTTAATGCATCAACTGCTAATAAATTACTTGTAATTTGTATTGATAGAGATAATGATGTAGGTGAAAAAACAGGAATACATACACCAGTTATAGGTAGAGATGCATGTATTGAGGCAGCACAAAGATTAGCTTTAGAAGATCCTGAAGATGCAGATTCAAATTCAATTTTTGCAGCAGTTAAAACATATGAAGATTTAATCAGTAAAGGGTACAAAGTTGAAGTAATTACAGTTGCAGGGGTTAAAGATAGAGGGGTGCAAGCTGACGAAAAAATTCTTGCTGAAACTAAAAAAGTATTAGAAGTATTTCCATCTAATGGTGCAGTTATAGTTTCTGATGGTGAGGATGATGAAAGTGTTATTCCAGTAATTCAAAATGTGTTACCAGTTGTATCAGTACAACGTGTTGTAATGAAAGTAAGTAGAAGTGTAGAATATTCCTATGCAGTTTTTGGAAAATATCTAAAAATGATTGCTTATGATTCAAAATATTCAAAATTCTTTCTAGGAGTTCCAGGAATTCTTTTGTTAATAGGTGGAGTTGCAACGGTTTTTGGATATACTGCAGAAATATTTGCAGTTCTTGTAAGCATTTTAGGAGGAGCATTTTTGATCAGAGCATTTGATATTGACAGAGCATGGTCAAGTTGGTCAAAACCAACTCCGATGGGTTTTATCAGAATATTTACTGTGGTTGCAGGAATATTATTGATTCTTTCATCAGTGCCAGCTGGAATTAGTACAGTTGATTCAGAATTAATTGGATCAAATTCAGAATTTATTGATAAAATTTCTGACAAAATAATTATCGGTCAATTTGTTACAGGGGCATTACCAATATTATGGATTGGTATGGGGGCAATTTTTGCTGGAACATTACTTAGTAATTGGATTGGTGGAATTCCAAGACAAATTAGTGATATTTTAAGAATTATTGTTCTGGTATCCCTGTACCCTACAATAATTCAATTTGCTAACATAATGATTTTTGATGAAAGTTCATTTACATTAATTCCCCCATTATTAGGCGGATTAGCTGTAACATTAATTTCAGCCACAATCCTTTTTAAAAAATATAGAAAACAGAAAGAACAAGAGATGGTTTCAGACTAGATAACCTAAAAATTAACAAACCGAAATTTTTGAAAAACACTGATATCATCAATTATTCATCAAGTATCAAAAGGTGAATGTGGAATTAACAAAATAAAAGATGTAATTTTCCAATTATCAGGCATTTACAAGATTTATGGAAAAAAATTAGAAAATGAAATAAAAAAGGGAGACATACCAAACCATATCGCCATAATTTTAGATGGAAATCGAAGATGGGCTAAAAGACATCTAACAATGACAAAAGAAGGGCATTGGAAAGGAGCAGATTCAGTAGAAAATCTTCTTGACTGGTGTGAAGAATTTGATATTAAAATTATCACACTATATGCACTTTCAGCTGAAAATATGGATAGAAAAGATGATGAATTAGAATACCTTTATGAATTAATTCGTATGAAACTTGAAAAATTACTCAATGATCCTAGAATCCACAGAAATGAAATGAGAGTGAAAGCTATTGGAAGAATTGAATTGTTACCAAATTATATCAAAGATGTTTTAAATAAATTAGATATCGCTACTAAAAATTACGATAATCATTTTCTAAATATTGCGTTAGCATACGGTGGACAATTTGAGTTAGTAGATGCAGTAAAAAAAATTGGTGAAAAAATTAAAGACGGTTCTCTAAATATAGACGATATTGATAAAAAAATAATTGAATCAAATCTATACACATCACATTTACCACAATCATCTCCAGATATGATTTTACGAACATCTGGTGAAAAAAGATTAAGCGGTTTTCTTATGTGGCAAAGCGCATATAGTGAATTAATTTTTATGGATATTTTTTGGCCAGAGTTTAGGAAGATTGATTTGATGAGAGCAATTAGAACTTTTCAAGAGAGAAAAAGGAGATTAGGAAAATGATAGAAGAAACTTCTGCTGGAATTGTATTATTTAGAAAAGAAAATACAAAAATTTTGTTCTTATTATTACATTATCCTTCTGGACATTGGGATTTTGTAAAAGGAAAAATGGAAAAAGATGAATCAACTCATGAAACTGCAATTAGAGAAACAAGAGAAGAAACTGGAATCGTAGACATTACATTTGTTAAAAATTTTGAAGAATGGATAAAATATGATTTTCAATATCAAGGTGAATTAGTTCATAAAAAAGTAGTATTTTTCTTAGCAAAAACCGAAACTGAAGAAATAGAAATATCACATGAACATCTCGGATATACTTGGATGGATTATAACACAGCTATGGAAAAAACAACATTTGATAATGCTAAAACAGTATTAACTAGAGCACAAATACTACTTACCAAAACTTTGTAATTGTAATTCTTTTGCAACATTGACAGGATTTTTAGCATTTAGAATTGTTCTACCAACAATCAAATAATTAGTTCCAGCAGAAATAACTTCATTTGCATTTCCACCTTGAGTGCCAACACCTGGAGAAAATATACTCAAATTTTTTCCTGCTTTTTTAGAACAATATCGAATAATTTTTGGAAAAGTAGCTCCAACTACAATTCCATCAACTTTTGCAGTTAAAGCCCAATCCAAAAATAATTGGTATAATTGCTGCTTTTTTCCCATTTTTACTTCCATATCATAAGATAGTTTAGCCTCAGGAGCACTCATGTGACATAAAGTAATGACTCCTTTGTCATGTTTATGAGAAGAATCAACAAGATTTTTCAAGCTATCAAGCCCCATTATTGGATTTGCAATAACTGCATCAAATCCTAAATTCCAGAGATTTTCAATAGTTACCCGATTGGTATTTCCAATATCATTAAGTTTGATATCTGCAATAGATTGTAGACCATATCTATGAGCCATTTTATTGATTTTGAGAATTTCTTTACCACTTAACGGAAGAAGTAAATGAAAATTTAATTTAATTCCACATAAAAAAGGATGTAATTTTTTTATATTATCAAGAGTTTTTGCTTCTAAATTTTTAATGGAAGGATCATAATCATTAGCAAGAATTACCTTCCCTTGAGATTTTGAGATCTCAGAAAGTCTAGTTTTGAAGGTGGCCATAATCAACTAACGGATGTGTGTCTTTTAATTTTATTATTTTCATATATGAATAGCCATGTTCAGATGTATTTTCTACAAATGATGGTTCAGAAGCACTTGTTGATGAAAATTTCATGAAAGGTTTTTGTGGATCGCTATCTAAAACAACATGACAAAAATAAGATGTTCCTTCATCATTAAAATTCATGAAAATACCAAGAAGCCATTTATCATTATGTGGAAATAAAAATAACGGAAAAGGAATGTCATCAAATCCCCAAGTGAGTTTTGCAAGACTAGATGTGTCTTCTAATTCAATTGGTTGATATCTATCAAGAGTTCCATTACCAGGCTTCAAAGTTTTTGGAAGTGATTTAATTCGAATAATAGGAGAATAGAGTTTGCTAGCGTCAGATGTTGAATTAACAATTGTAGATTCTTCTTTTCCACCTTTTAATCCATAGCAAAGATAATGACCCTGTTGTTCTAGTGGGGTATAATACACAATTGGTTTTTCTTTTAGAACATCCATTTGTACAGATAAAATTTTTTGTCCATTATGATCATGTAAAAAAGATACACGTGGTGCACGTTCAAGTGCACAAACGAGCCTAGAAAATTCTAAAGTAGAATTTACTTGAACATAACGTGGTAATTTATCAATAGAAGTGTTTTGTAATTTATCCACAAAGATGTTTCATAAATTATCAAATTAAACTTATCCAAAACTTAGGAGCCTAACTTCTTCTATCAATGACGTCATTAACAGCTGGACCGGTTCCAATAATTGTTACAGGCGTGTTTAATTTATCTTCAATATTTTTTATGAATACTTTTGCATCATCAGATAATTTATCAAATGAAGTTTCACCTGCACAATCAGAAAAAAGAACATCTAATTTTGTAATAGAAATTTGTGTTGCACCATTGAGCATAATTGCACGCCTAGCTAAATCAAAATCAAAATCAGCTGCACGTCTTTGACGACCAGTTACAGTACCAAATTCAGACCAACCTTTTTTTTCTGCATCATCTAGAGAAAGTTCCTTATCTAATGGACCAGTTCCAACACGCGTAACATATGATTTGAAAACAACAATTACTTCATTTACTTTGGTTGGTCCAATTCCAACATCTGCACATATTCCAGATGCAGTAACATCTTTTGAGGTTACAAATGGATAAGTTCCATGCCATAATGAAAGGAAAGTTCCCTGAGTTCCTTCTATCAATACGTGTTCATTTGCAGAAAGTGCGGAATTTATTTCCTGAGGAACATCTACGATAAGAGGAGATAAAAAATCAAAATCTTTAGCTAATTTCAGAATTCTCATAGCCCTATCAGCATTTGCAGGACCTGTACCTGAACCAGTACTTCCAATTTTTTCTTTTAATTCACCTTTAGAATCTCTAATAAGATGAGTTTCTTCAATAATTCCACAGTGTTTATCAATAAATGCACGTCCTGAAACATCAAAATCTTCAATTTCTTTTTTTAAAACATCAGGGTTAATCACAACTCCAGGTCCAATCATGACTTTGGCATTTTTGTTTAAAAATCCACTTGGAAGCATTCTAACTTTATACACTTTATCTCCATCTCTAATTGTATGACCAGCATTTGGACCAGCACCTCCACGTACTATGATTTTTGGGTTATCTTTAATTGCTAAATATGAAATGATCTTTCCTTTACCTTCATCTCCAAAAAATCCGCCAACAACTACAGTGGATGTCATATTGTAGAACTTTCATCTTGTTTATTTAAGCTAAAGTATTTCCACATGATTTTATATCTAACATCAATTCTTTTAGATCGATGGTAGGTGAAAATTTTGCTGGAAACATCATAGTTAATTTAGCAAGTCTTCCAGATTTTCTAAGAAGTCCAATTTTAAAAAAAAGAATGGTGGAATTCTTTTCATTATCTGAACCGGAAAGAAAAGAAGTCATAAACAATGCATTGGAAGCAGGACCAACAATTCCATTTTCTAGCTTTGCTAAATTGTTTAAAACATGGCTTAAAATTTTAACAACTCTTTCAGAAGAACAAAGAAATGGATTATTTACAGCATACATCATAGAAGTATCCCAATTTCCACAAAAATTAATTGCTTTTAATCTGGATGGAATTCTTGAAATATATTTATCATTAGAGGAAAATGAAAAAGAAATCATAGCAAGTACAATTAAAAAAATTATCAATAATTTAGATGAAGTAGAAAAAAGAAGAATGATGATAATTATACCAGAAAATGCTAAAAAACACTTAAAATTTTAGTTGGTTGTAGTAGGCTCGTCAGGTTTTCGATTATCTTCATTTGTATAATCAATAATCTCACCTTCAGTAGATAATACACCTACAAAGATTTTTTCGTGTTTTTTCAATAATTTTCTATGATCAAGCATAGACATGTCAAGCTTCATTTCATTCATTACCATTACTTGATATTCTTTCCATTCAGCCCAACATTTGTTACACGTAGGATATTTTGCTGCAACCATACCAAGTTCTTCATTATCAGGAATTGAATTCTTACATTTTGTACAAGTTCTATCCATAGAAATTAACGATTTGAAACTCCTTTTATCTTTT
>JAPYTM010000024.1 GCA_029941825.1 Candidatus Nitrosopumilus sp. | reverse complement strand
ATTTTACTCCCAATGCCTTCTCTTTAGTTTTAGAAACTCGTTTTCTATTGTGATATACTATTCTCATATCAAATGCCTTTGCCCTTTTTGCAAGGGTTTTTCCAATTCGACCCAGTCCTAAAATTCCCAGAGTTTTCTCTTGAAGGTCTAATCCAACATAATCATATGCCCCGTAAACCCTACTCCATTTCCCATCTCGAATTACTTTATCGCCTTCTGATACCCTTCTGAGAATATCAATTAGTAATGAAAATGTAAGATCTGCCGTTGCATCCGTTAGAACTTCTGGAGTGTACCCAATACGAATTTTCTTTTTTTTGGCATATTTTGTATCAATATGATCAAAACCCACACTATAGGTGCTAATTACTTTAAGATTAGTAGCTAAATCTATTGTTTCCTTATTGATTATATCGTATGGAAAACAGATCAAGCCATCTATTTCTTTAATTTTTGTTTGTAGTTTAGTTTGTGGTATTGGAATTTTTCCAGAGTGAACTTCAATTTGATATTTTTTTCTTAATTCTTTTAATGCAAAATCATGTAGTGTTCTTGTAAGAAACACTTTCTTTTTCATTAATTTGAGATTTATCTCAAACCATTTATACGATTTCTTTGTAAGTTCATTATGTCTTCTGAAGTCAAAGAAGAAGAGGAGTTTGCTATTTGTGTAGAATGTGGAAATTCTATTGACAAGTGCGGCTGTGTCTGTCCTTATTGTGGAGAGCGTGATAAATGTGAATGTGCATTGTTTGATGCAGCAACTGGTGGATGACTAAATTGGTGAGACAGATTATTAATATTCAAAGTGTAGGTGACTTGACGTGAGTGAAGTTGATTTTACATGGCTTATTGGAGGTCCTCAAGGAAGTGGAGTGGAATCTGGAGCAAACATTTTTTCACGTGTATGTGCTGAGATGGGGTATCAGGTATTTGGAAAAAGAGAATTTTATTCAAATATCAAAGGTGAGCATAGTTATTTTACATTAAGAATTGCTGATCACAAAATTCATTCAAATGTTAATGATGTAACCTTGATGGTATCCTTTGATGCTGAAACTATTTTTCGCCATTTTGAAGAAGTGATTTCTGGTGGCGGTATAATTTATGATTCTGATCTAGAAAAAACAAAAACTGATGATGTTCATACACTTGATGCTCCATTCAAAGAAAGATTACACAAAGAGTTAGAATCAAAAAATAAACCATTTACCATTGCTGGGGTCTTAGAAATTGTAAAAGAGAAAGGAGTATCTCTATTTCCAGTATCATTCAAATCTATTCTTACAACTCTTGCTGAAGAAACTGAAAACCCTCGTCTAAAGGGATTAGTTAGAATGTTTAATGTTATTGGCGTTTCTCTATCTTTGGGATTAGTTAAGATGCCTCCTGATTCATTACAAAAAACAATAGGTGCAATTTTTGCAAAAAAACAAGTAATTGCAGAACTAAATCAACAAACTGCAAATTATTCATATAATTACGCTACTGCAAAGTTTGATAGTTTTAGTCATTTATTAACTGGAATTCAAAAAGAACCTGGAACTCTTTTGGTTCAAGGACATCAAGGAACTGCATTAGGAAAAATGTCATGTGGTTGTAGATTCCAACCATACTACCCAATAACTCCAGCTTCTGATGAATCAGTATTTCTTGAATCAAATGAAATTTTAGAAATTACTAATGATAGACCTGGCTCTACTGCTGTAATTCAAACTGAAGATGAAATTGCTGCAATGGGAATGACTATCGGTGGGGCATTAACTGGAACACGTTCTGCAACATGTACTTCAGGTCCAGGATTTGCATTGATGACTGAAATGATTGGTTGGGCTGGAATTAACGAAGTACCTATTGTGATTACTAATTATCAAAGAAGTGGACCGTCTACTGGTCTTCCAACAAGACATGGTCAAGATGATTTATTATTTTCCGTATTTGCAGGACATGGGGATTTTCCAAAAATTGTTTATGCTTCAGGTGATATTGAAGAGAGCTTCTATGATACTGGAAACTGTTTTAATTATGCGGAGACTTTTCAAGTTCCAGTAATTCACTTGATGGACAAGTTTCTTGCAAGTTCTGTAATTACATGTAAGCGATTTGATACACAAAGAATTCCAATTAATCGAGGAAAATTACTAGAAACAGTTGATGATGATTATAGGCGTTTTGAATTTACTGATGATGGAATATCTCCTCGTTCTAGATTAGGAATTGATAATGGAATTTTTTGGAGTACAGGTGATGAATCTGATGAAACTGGTCACATAACCGAAGATCCAGTTTTACGTGTAAAGATGATGGATAAGCGAATGTCACGCCTAGATTTAATTCTCAAAAACATTCCTGAGGAGGAACAAGTGCTATCATTTGGCACTGCAGATCACACTATAATTTCATGGGGTTCTGCAAAGGGTCCTATTCTTGATGCAATTGATATGTTAAAAAAAGAAGGAATTTCAATTGGATTTATTCAAGTAAAACTATTACATCCATTTCCAACTGATATTGTGAAATCTTTGATAAAAGACACTAAAACCATTATTGACATTGAGGCAAATCATTCTGCTCAGTTCGGAAAACTATTCAACCAAAATATTCAACGTGATATTGATTATTTTATCTTAAAATACACTGGACGTGCAATGACGAGTACGGAAATTTATGATTCACTTAAAAAAATCATTGAAAACAAAGCAAACAAACGGGAGATCTTGATGCATGGCGCTTAAACTGGCTGATTACAAAACAGATGTACACAATGATTGGTGTCCTGGATGTGGAGATTTTGGAATTGTTAATGCAATTCAAATGGCTCTAGCTGATATGGGTATTCAAAGAGACAAAACTGTAATGTTTTCTGGAATTGGTTGTTCTGGAAAAACATCTCATTACATCAATACTTATGGAATTCATACATTACATGGAAGAGTTTTAACATTTGCACAAGGTGCAAAGATTGCAAATCCAGAATTGACTGTTGTTGCAGTTGGTGGTGATGGCGATGGTTTAGGAATTGGTGCTGGTCATTTTGTAGCAGCTGGTAGACGAAATGTAAACATGACATACATTATTTTTGATAACGGGGTTTATGGATTAACAAAGGGGCAAGCATCACCTACTCTAAAACTTGGTGAGCAAACAAAATCACTCCCATCCCCAAATACAAATTATAATGTTAATCCAATTGGATTGGCAGTTGCAAGTGGTTTTACATTTGTAGCACGTGGATATTCTTATGATGTTAGACATCTCAAAGATTTGATAGTTCAAGCAGTTAATCACAAAGGATTATCCTTCTTGGATGTTTTACAACCATGTCCAACGTATAATGATATCAATACAAGGGATTGGTATGCTGGTGTTGATTTAATGGATGAAGCACAAAAAAGACATTCTAGAATCTACAAATTAGAAGAAACTGGATATGATCCTATAGTTCACTATGCAAATGAAGTCGAAATTAATGAGAAATTATCCCAATCCCTCATCAAATCACTTGAATGGGGAAACAAAATACCAATAGGCGTATTTTACAAAAATGATACCATATCTCCTTACACCACACGATTACAAGATAAAATTCCCAATTATGTGGAAAATCCTCCATCTAAGCAAAACATCTCTAAAAACGGTTACTCTAATACTGATATTTCAAAAATATTAGATTCATTAGAAGTATAATTTACATTTTAGACCTAAGAAGTTATAGGCAAGTTTTAGAATAATATTTTGCATTTGAATATTATCGAGGCAAATAAAATATTTAGAAAATCAATCATCAAAGGTTTCTTTGAACCTAAATTACTTAATCTTGATTTTAAAAAATCATCAGTAAAACACCCTTTGATTAATGATGATGGGTTAATGCAGTCCGATTTACTTCATATCTTTTTTGATTTAGATACTGGTGCTGATTACCCTGATGGTGATGAGTGGTTTATTGTGGAATTACTATTTCCATATGATGTAAAATTACCTGACAATCTTAAAGGAGTTGATTATTTTACAACTCTTTCAGTTGATGAAGGAAAAATATTTTGGCATCATCGTGAGTTAATTCGCTACAAATATGGTAAATCAAAAAAACTAGATTTAGCTTTACAATTTTTAGAATCAAAATACAAAGAACTTCATACATTACTAGAACCATTACAAAAAGATCTTATTTGATCTCTTTCCAGATCTCTTCTTTGAATATGTATTTCTTTTTTTCAGATGATGCAGTGCTCAGACGCCATCTAGTTGATTTTGCATCAAATTTGTAAATGATTTCTAAAATCTCTGATGGTAATATTTTTGGATCTAAATGGTATGGTAATAATTCTAAAACAACGTCAATTTTTTCAACGGCGTTATCAAACCATTGTTTATCTTCACTATCAATTGTAAAAATTATCCGTGGGGTTCCAACAAAATTAATGTTAATTTTTAATGCATTTCCATTCCCCCGTCTTCTCTTCATCTCTTTGAAAACGGCTTTTACTTTTTCCCAGCGTTTAAACTCAAACCATTCAAAAAATGCCTCATTAAATGGGAGTGGAATTTCCACATCTAAGTAACTGACAAAATTTTCATCATCTGATTTTATTTCATCTTGAATAACTGTAAAATGAGAATTTAGGAATCCGTATAATACTTCAATTTCCCATGGAGAAACCCCATAATGTCGTAATGTCACCTTTAGATTTTCAGTCAATACTCTAAAATCCCAAAAATTGTAATTAAAGCTTCAATTCTAATCAAAATTATGCTAAATTCATCTTAAAATTAAAATTATATGGATAGAGTTTCTAATTTCAGATATGAAGAAAGAATTTGTAGTAAAAAGTATTGATGCAGCACCTGATGGGGCACCATATGTGATAGTCTCATTGTCCTCAATCAAAGACCTAAAAGCTGGAACTCAGAGTCCACCATCTCCATTTGGTAATCCAAAAGTTATGGGATTTTCAAATATGGGTGACATGATGAAGGATCTAAACAAAATGATGTCTGGAATGGGTGGAATGGGAATGCAAAGTGGCGTTACTCAATTAAAACTAGAAATGCACGAATACAAAGACATGGGTCTTTCAGTTGGAGATAAGGTATTTTTAGAATTAAGTAAAGCAGAAACTTTAGGCGTTTAGATTACCATATAGTGTCAAAATACTTCCAACCATACATAGCAATTACAGTTACAATGACAAATAACATTGGTTTCCATGCAAACACTGGAATACCTGGCGTTGCTAGTTTTATTTTATAATTATCCATTACAACACTAACCTTTTTCTTGACTTTATCATGCCAAAAACTATAGTCTATTTGATATTTTTTTAGAATCTCTTCTACTTCATAAACTACTGGGGTTCTTTGAGAGAAAAGATGTTGAAGGTAATCTCTTGAAACTTCAACTTCTGCATGAATTCCAATTAATCCTTTTTTCAAATCAACCATTCTAATGTGCATCTCCCATGGTTTTTTTAATTTTAGATTTAACCCATTTCCAATTTGTCCAGGTTGTTTATGTTCTAGTTTTACTTTAGTAAACCCTTCTTCTGCAAAAATTTTTGTTAATTCTTCAAAACTTTTCTTTACTACAATGTGAAGCTGCTCTACTCCATTCTTACTGTCAACATCTATTTTGTGTTTTATTCCATCTAGAAATGAAATTGTCTTAGGATATTTAGTAAGATACTCCATAATCTGTTTTCCAAAAAACTTCTATTTAAAGCAGAACCATTTTTGTCTAATTATTTGGGGGATTTGACAACCCTCTTACGTAAACACATTGATCGGGGGAAATTGCCATTTCAGATGGATTTATTTTTCTGTCAGTGAGTTTTGCTTCTGAGTCTCTAACTATTGCAAATGGTTTTGATTCTGCACCTTCACCCATTTTGTGATTTGCAATAGTTGTAATGTTATCAACTACTGCTTGAAATGTCACTTTGAGTGGATTTCCATCAAGATCTTTTTTTGACCTCATATCTAAAACCGGCTCAATTCCTGCACAAGAAATTGCAACACCTGATGTTCCAACTCGTGCTGGCATCAATCTACTATCTGCAAGAATAACTCCAACATGGATTAGCATTTTTAAGAAAATTTTTCTACGAATTTGTTCAGCAACCAGATATGGATCTGTTGGGTATAAAATTACTAGACCTTTTTTTGCATTAGATTTATCGATTCCAGCATTTGGTGCCATGATATTGTCTGCTGATGTGATTACGAATCCACCTATGCCCCCAAAAATTTTATCTGATTCCCGTATAATGACCTCGGCAATTTCAGGTTTTAATTGATATTGTTTTGAAATTTTTTCACCTTCATTTGATACTCTAATTTTTTCTAATTCAATAATTCGCCCTTGTGAATTTGAGACATATTTTGTAGAAATCACTAATACATCACCACTTTGTAATTTTGTATTATTTTTTTCCAAAGTAACTAATAATTCCTCAAAAATATCAAACTCACCTTCCATTCTTTTTGCTAAGAGTGGTAAAACCGTTAATTGCACAATATTCTTGTACTCTTTTTCTTTTTTATTGTTCTGAAAAGCTTTTAATCTGTAGAACAAGATTTTCTGATTATGAATATTGTTGAGAAGATACTTGCACGTGGATCTGGAAAATCTAAAGTATCCCCTGATGATGTCATTTTTGCTAATGTTGATAAGGTAATGATGCATGATGTGTCTGGACCAGGTGTCATCAAAGTATTTGATAAACTAAAGAAACAAGGAATTTCAGTTGATAAATTATGGGACCCTACAAAAGTTTGGGTAGCTGAAGATCACTTTGTTCCATCAGCAGAAAAAGTATCTGCAGAAAATATTGTAAAATTATCAAAATTCACAAAACATTACGGAATTGAAAAACACTTCAAATACGGAATGGGTCAATACGGAATTTGTCATACTATTTCTCATGAAGAAGCCATGGTGATGCCTGGTGATGTATATGTTGGAGGTGATTCTCATACTAATACAACTGGTGCACTAGGTGCATTTGCTTGTGGTTTGGGACATACTGATATTGCCTATGTGTTGTTACATGGAAAAATTTGGTTTAAGGTTCCTGAGACTTACTACTTTAAGATAAATGGAAAATTACCTGACCATGTAATGGCCAAAGATCTAATTTTGAAAATTATTGGAGACATTGGAACTGATGGTGGTAATTATAGGACCATGCAATTTGGTGGAACTGGAATTGATGAAATGTCTGTTGAAAGTCGATTAACGATGTGTAATATGACTACAGAAGCTGGTGCTAAAAATGGAATTGTGGAACCAGATCAAAAAGTTGTTGATTATCTTTCTAGTAGGGGTGCAACTAATTTCAATTTGATTAAGGGTGATGATGATGCAGAATATGAAAAGCTTTTTGAATATGAAAGCTCAGAACTTGAACCAGTTGTTGCAAAACCATTTTCTCCTGAAAATATTACTATCGTTAGAGAAGCACCATCTGTTGAATTAGATAAATCCTACATTGGCTCTTGCACTGGTGCAAAGTATGAAGATTTGGTAGCAGTAGCTAAAATTCTAAAGGGGCGAAAAGTAAAGATTAGAACTGAAATTTTACCTGCAGCAATTTCAATTTATCAGCGTGCAATGGAAAATGGTTTATTGAAGATATTCCTTGATGCGGGAGTTACTGTTGGACCCCCAACCTGTGGTGCGTGTTGTGGTGCTCATATGGGTGTATTAGCTAAAGATGAAATTTGTATCAGTACTACAAATAGAAACTTTCCGGGACGAATGGGACATATTGAATCCCAAACATACCTTTCATCTCCTATGGTGGCAGCAGCTTCTGCAGTTACTGGAAAGATTACTGATCCGAGGGATTTACAATGAAAGGAGCCATCATAAAATATGCACAAGATAACATTGACACTGATGTAATAATCCCAGGGCAGTATCTCAAAGTTCACGATTATGCAGAATTGGCTACTCATGCTATGGAAGGATTAGATCCTGATTTTCACTCTAAAGTAAAAGAAGGTGATTTCATTTTATCTGGTAAAAATTTTGGATGTGGCTCATCTCGTGAACATGCACCTATTGCATTATCTCATTCAGGTATAAAGGCAGTTCTTGCATTATCCTTTGCAAGAATTTTCTATCGAAATTCCGTTGATGGTGCATTCTTGTTGCCCATTGAAATTGATGAGGATGCATATAATGAAATCTCAGAAGGTGATGAAATTGATATTGATATTTCAACTAATGAAATTAAAAATATCACAAAAAACAAAACCTACAAAATGAAACCCTTTTCAGAAATTATTGGAAAAATAATTTCAGCTGGTGGTATCTTCAAATATAATCCAGATCAGAATTAAAATGGGAAAAACTCTTTTTGAAAAATTATGGGCATCTCATATTGTGGTTGAAAAACATGAAGGCCCTTCATTAATTTACGTTGATAGACATTTAGTACATGAGGTAACATCTCCCCAAGCCTTTGAGGGATTACGAATCAATAACAGAAAAGTTAGACGACCTGATCTTACTATTGCTACAATGGATCATAATGTTCCAACAAATGATCGGTCACTACCAATACTTGATCAAACATCTGCAATTCAAATCCAAACTTTGGAAAAAAATTGTAAAGATTTTGGTATAAAATTATTTGATACTAACAGTCCTAATCAGGGAATTGTACATGTAATTGGCCCTCAATTGGGAATCACTTTACCTGGATCCACAATTGTGTGTGGTGATAGCCATACTTCTACACATGGTGCTTTTGGTGCATTAGCATTTGGAATTGGAACTAGTGATGTTGAGCATGTTTTAGCATCTCAAACTTTATGGCTAGAAAAGCCAAAATCCTTTGAAATTAGAGTGGAAGGAAAAAGAAAGAACCCTCATGCAGTAACTGCCAAGGATATTGTATTGTCAATTATCAAAAATATTGGAACTGGGGGTGGCACAGGTACGGTAATAGAATATTGTGGTGAAGGAATAACTGATCTTTCCATGGAGCAAAGAATGACTATTTGTAACATGTCAATTGAGGCAGGAGCTAGAGCCGGATTAGTTGCACCTGATGAGAAAACATTTGATTATCTTAGAGATCGAGAGTATACTCCAAAAAATTACGAATCACTTGTTGATTTTTGGAGAGATGAATTAAAGACTGACAGTGATGCAAAATTTGAAAAACAATTCATTTTACATGTGGATGATATTGTCCCTCAAGTTAGTTGGGGTACAAATCCTGGAATGACATGTGATGTCACTGATTCTATTCCGTCCCCTGATGAATTTTCTAAAGGTGACTTGAATCAAAAAAAGAGTGTACAAAAAGCACTTGACTACATGGATTTGAAACCTGGAACTCCAATTGTTGATATTAAAATAGATCGAGTGTTTATTGGTTCATGTACAAATGCAAGACTAGAAGATCTTATTGAAGCATCCAAGGTAATCAAAGGACAAAAAGTTTCATCAACTGTTCAAGCTATGGTAGTTCCCGGTTCTCAGATGGTAAAAAAACAAGCAGAAGAAATGGGCCTTGATAAAATTTTCATTAATGCTAATTTTGATTGGAGAGAATCTGGATGTAGTATGTGCCTTGGTATGAATCCTGATATTTTATCTCCTGGCGAAAGATGTGCTAGTACATCAAATAGAAATTTTGAAGGTAGACAAGGAACTGGTGGGCGAACTCATTTAGTTAGTCCTGTGATGGCTGCAGCAGCTGCAATTAAAGGACACTTTGTAGATGTTAGGGAGTTGGATTTGAATTAGTATGGAATCTTTCAAAACAGTAAAAAGTATAATCACACCACTTGATGAGGTAAATATTGATACTGATCAAATTGTCCCAAAACAATTTTTAAAATTGGTTCAAAAGTCAGGCTTTGGTAAATTCTTATTTTATAATTGGAGATTTGATGAAAAAGAAAACCCAAAACCTGATTTTGTTTTAAATAATTCAAAATATGTTGGTTCACATATTTTGGTGGCTGGAGATAACTTTGGGTGCGGTTCTAGTCGTGAACATGCAGTTTGGGCACTACAAGACTATGGTTTTACAGTAATTATTGCACCATCATTTGCTGATATTTTCTTTAGTAATTGTTTTAAAAATGGAATTTTACCAATTTCATTAGATCAAAAAATAGTTGAGAATCTACAACAAACAACAGATCCAATTGAAGTGAATCTTGAGACACAAACTATCAAAACTTCTTCAGATGAAATATTTTTTAAAATAGATTCTCACATGAAAAAAATTCTCTTAGATGGATTAGATGATATTTCACAAACTTTACAGTTTGAAGATAAAATAACTGATTTTGAAAAACGCTCTAAAATCCCATCTGTTTTATAATCTTCTTTACAGTTTTTTCATTTCTTTCTAAAATCATGGGGGATTCCACATCCATCCATTCGTTATCTTCAACATCAAAAGCACTGATTTTTCCTTCTTTAGATAATTGTTGTAAAATATCATATGATAAATTAATCTGTTTTTGTTTTTGTTTCACTTTAATTTTTTTGAGAACCTCTTTTCCTAGTATGTATACCCCTAAACATTCTGATAATTGTAATTTCATTACAGGTTTTTCTTTGAATTCTTTTATGATTCCATTTTCTACAACTGCAAATCCTGTTTCTTCTTTTCGTTTTGTTCTAGTTGCAATACATGCAGAACTATT
>JAPYTM010000023.1 GCA_029941825.1 Candidatus Nitrosopumilus sp. | reverse complement strand
TAAAGATATGTCAAAATGGCTTGGTAAAACAAAATACACTTTGGCAGAATATGACAAGGTTAAACGTTTTTCATTTTATCTTGGTGATGATTATTTACTCCTTGTAAGTGCTGAAAAAGATCATGATGCTAATGTTGTTGTAGATGAAGTCATCAAACTTTATTATGAAAACAAAAACTAAACATTTTTGTTATAAAATAGTTGGATCTTAAGATCAACAACAATTAATTATTTGGTAGAGTTCCAATCACTTTTAGTATTGTATGATTGTATTTAGATCACACTGATCATTACTACAATTGATTCCAATGTACTTTTTTTTGAAAACTTAAATGATCATGATCAAACTATTACTCTCTAAATTCATATCTTTGATTAAATATGTGCTAAACTTAGTATCATCATGTCTGGTCAAGTAAGTGCAAAAAAATCTCTGATTTTTGCTGCATTTATTATGTTTTCACTAATTTTTGTTGGAGGCATTTTTGTTACTACTAATGAAATTGCCATTGGCGCTGATCAAGAATTATCTTATCCTTCTTGGTTGATTATTTCATATCTTGCAGGATTATCCATGATAATTTTGCCCTGTACACTCCCACTTGTGTTCATTATCGTTCCTCTTAGTATGGGAAAAGGAGGTAAGAAAGGATTAACGATGGCATTACTATTTGGTGCAGGTCTAACAATTACAATTTCACTTTACGGTGTTGGAATTGGAATACTAGGGCAAAGTGCTGATTTAGATGATATTTCAAGTTACATGTTTTTGATTGCAGGTGTTGCAGCTTTTATTTTTGGATTATCACAATTAAAATTATTTGAATTAAAATTACCAACATATTCTGGAACTCCAAAATTTATCCAAAATCGAGGTGATTATTCTAAATCATTTTTCATGGGATTGTTATTAGGTAACGCTGGTGTTGGATGTCCAAATCCAATGTTTTATTGGCTTTTAATTTATGTTGCAAGTACTGGAAGTATAGAAATTGGTGCAAGCTTAGGGGCAGTACATGGTGTAGGACGTGCAATTCCTTTGATTTTATTATCTGTTCTTGCAATTATTGGAGTAAACTATACACGAGGAATTACAGTAAATCGTGAAAATATTGAAAAACTTACAGGATGGTTGTTAATTATAATTGGTGCATTTTTGATAATTAATGGTATTCCTGGTGGTCATGAATGGTATGAAAGTACAATTATTCATACTGGATGGAATAATCTCGTTTCAACAACTTTAATCCCTTCAGAATTCCATGTTGGTCCACATGAGCATGAATATCAAAATAAAATATCCTCGGAACTTGTACCTGTTTTGTTTATGTTACTAATTTTATTTCCAATAGTCTGGTATTTTACTAAGAAAAAACGAAAGACAATAACATGAAAGATCCTGTATGTGGAACGGAAGTAGAAGAAAAAAGTGAATCTCTTACTCATAATGGAGAAGAGTATAGATTTTGTTGTGCAACATGCAGATGGGCATTTGAACAAAATCCAAAACAATTCACAGAATCATGAAGATACAAGTTTTAACCACTCCTGGATGCTCAAATTGTAATGTTTTAGAAAAAATGTTAAAAGAACTGGGAGTAAAATATGATTTAATTGATGTAACAGAAAAACCAGAATATCTACAAAAATATCCAATTTTTACTTCTCCTGGATTAGTAATTAATGAGAAATTAGAATTTACAGGTATTCCAAAACTTGATGAACTTAAAAAGAAAATTCTTGAATAACAGGTAATGTTTTTTACTCCGCACAAATTGATATTTTCAAATGACAGATTACTCAATGAATGAAAAAATGATCATTGTTCAATATACCATCAAAAAATATGAAAATGAAGATATGGTTATTGAAAAATTGAAGTCAGTGTTTCCTGAAAAAGATATTCAAAGAAGTATTGATACACTAATTGGCACACAAAAGGTTAGAAGAATTGGCTCTGAGGTGATTCAAAATAATGAAAGTCATACAGAACTTCCAGATTTACCTGATAATCTAAAATCTATAATTGATACAATTTGACAAATTTTTTATGTAACTTTATTAGACCAAAAATATGAATTTGAAAGGGCTTTTCCTTGCAAGTGTTTTACTAGTATTGGTATTTTCATTAACAACCTCTTTTGCATTTGCACATCCTCATCCTGGTCAAATCCTAATTAATGGTCATACTCATGAAGCACAAACTGAAATTATTCTCCTAAACTCCATGATGGGTCTTGAAAAAACAACTATCCTCTTTCATTCTCCTGAATCAAATACATTACCATGGGCATTTGTTGAAGGAAATGTTGTAAATCATGTTGAAGGATATCCAGTGATCATTCAAATTTTTAAAAATGATGGCGCAATTCATTTTGCTCAAACAAATGTAGAACATGATGGTGATTATGAATACAAATTTAGAGTACTTAATTCTGATAATGGCTTTACAACTAAAATCTTTGATGGTGATTATTCAGTTAAAATATTCAAAGTTGTATATCTAAACCAAGTTAATTTAATTTAGAATCCTCGTAATCCTTGTGGACGAATAATCTCTGGATGTTGCTTCATCCAGTCTATTTTATCTATCATATTTTGTTTGTCTTGTGGAAAAGTACCTTTGATTGTATATGCATTTGAACCATGATTTGCTCTAAAAATAATTTCATTTTTAGTCTCTATTTGACTGATCAAGTCATGAAGCTCTTTTAATGATTCATCATCATTAATTTTGATGAATTCACCTTCGAATTTATCAATAAATTCTTGTTTAATCCCATTTTCCAAATAGAGAGTTAGGGCTCCTACATATTGTGGTGAACATGCACTAATTACTTCAGCTGTACCTTTGATATGTTCTTTAGAATATGTTTTTCCTCCTAATCCTAAAATTATCATACAAGACATTTCGTAACCTGCATCTTTTGCTTTGTTGACTGATTTGATGATTGTTTTTGCAATAGCACCTTTTGTTACTTTTTTTAGAACAATATCTGAACCACTTTCAATTCCTAAATAGAACATGTTTAATCCAGCTTCATTCATTTTCTTTAGTTCTTCAGGTGTTTTCTTTAAAATATTCATAGGCATTGCATAACAAGAAATTCTTTCAATATTTGCAAATTTTACTCTAATGTATTTTACAATTTTTATCATAAACTCTGAATCAAGATTTAATGCATCTCCATCTGCAAGAAATACTCTTTTAGTATCAGGTAAATAATTTGCCATCATATCAATTTCTGTTTTAATTTCATCCCATGATCTTTCAGAATATTCTTTTGATCTGTACATATCGCAAAAAGAACATTCGTTAAATGAACAACCTAAGGTTACTTGAAAAATTAATGATCTTGCTTCTGAAGGAGGCCTGTATAATGGAGCGTCATAATTTAACATCATATGTATTACAAAGGAATTTGCTTGATTATGTTTTTTATACTTTCTATTACAGTTCAAATTCAAAATGCCTTTTAGTAGTACATTGGAATAATTTTCATTATTCATGGTAAATGATCCTCATATTAGGGGTAGGAATTGCAGAACTTGTAGGATTGATAATTTTCCTAAATATTATTCTAGATTGAGTTTAATTGTATCAAAAAATCATCAAATAGTGTGTTACAGGAATATATCCAACTCAATAAAAATATTCTAGTTGCATTTGCAGCATCAATAATTATTTCTGCAATAATTGCTCAATTTTTATCTGATCAATCAGATTATCTGAATACAACATATACTACAATTGCAGATTATGTCATTTATTTTTCTGTTTTTAGTGGATTATTTTATTTAGATAACAGAAAAAAATACCAATTAAAATCTGGTGGAACTGATACTGTAAAACTAAAACATGATCTTAAAAAATTAATTACATCACTCGGAATTGCTGAAATTGTTTATACTGTTGTTAGATGGGTTTTACAATATTATTTCCTTACAATACAATATGATCCCTACATGGCATCAATTGCATCGCAAGGCATATCCACAATCATTTACATGTTAGTAGTTAATTTGAGTGTAAAAATTACGAGGTTGTATAAAGATGGAAATTAGTGTGTATGTTGATGGTTCTGGAGGTTCTAATAGTGGATATGGATATTTTGTAAAAGAAACAGGAGAATCATTTTATGAAAAAAAATCTGATTTAACTAACAATCAGGCTGAATACTTGGCAATAATTTTAGCATTAAACAAGTATGTTGATTCAAATGCTGTGATCACAATTTACAGTGATTCTAGAAATACTGTAAATCAACTAAATCATGAATTTGCAATAAATAATGAAACACTCAGAAATCTAGCACGCGAAGCTTGGGGTGTTATTGGAAAATTTTCTAATCTTACAATAGTGTGGATTCCTAGAAAAGAAAATTTAGCCGGAAAAATGCTGGGAAGCTAAAAACAATAGATCAGAAATTTCCATGAATAACTTTATTATATAAAATCTTGAGATTCAACATAATGACAGAATCTGTTTTTTTGTCACCAAAATCAATTGCAGTAATTGGTGCATCTGACAAAAGAGGAAGTGTTGGAGCTACAATAACTTCAAACATTATGAATGGTTTTACTGGCATTGTTTATCCAATTAGTTCTTCTAGGGAAACTGTCTTTTACAAAAAAGCATACAAGAGTGTTTTAGATGTTTCAAAACCAATTGATCTTGCAATAATTGTTATTAAAAATACACTCGTTGCAGATGTCTTAGAAGAATGTGGTAAGAAAAAAATTAAAGGTGTCATTATCATTACAGCTGGTTTTAAAGAAGTAGATGAAGAAGGTGCAAAACGAGAACAACAAATTAAAGATATTGCAAAAAACTACAAAATCCAAATCATTGGGCCCAATTGTCTTGGCATCATGAATCTTGATCCAAAAACAATGATGAATTCAACATTTCTTAAAATCACTCCAAAGTCTGGAAAAATTGCACTTGTATCACAAAGTGGTGCAATATGTGCTGCATTAGTTGAAGATGCTAGTGCTCAGGGTATTGGATTTTCTGCAGTAATCAGTTTAGGGAATAAAGCTACAATGAGTGAAGTTGATGTTCTAAAGATACTGGCAAATCATAAACAAACTGAAGTTATTGTGATGTATCTTGAAGACATGGGTGATGGTCAAGAATTCCTTAAAGTTTGTAAAAATATTACTAAAAAACTCAAAAAACCTGTCCTTGTTCTAAAATCTGGTCGTAGTCCTGAAGGTGCAAAGGCTGCAATGTCTCATACTGGAGCTTTGATGGGTTCAGATGAAATCTATGATGCTCTATTGAAACAATCAGGAGCAATTAGGGTTGATACTATGGAAGAATTATTTGATTATGCAACTGCATTTTCTAAACAACCGTTACCATCAGGTGGTGAACTTGTAATTGTTTCAAATGCAGGAGGCCCTGCAATTATTTCAACTGATGCATGTTCTAAAATGAAAATTAAAATGGCAGATATCACAAGTATTAGAAAAAAGATTGATGAGGTAATTCCACCTTGGGGAAGCTCTAGAAACCCTGTTGATATTGTTGGTGATGCTGATTTTAATCGATTTCATAATGTATTAGATCGTGTACTAAAACATCCAAAAGTTGGCTCTGTTATTACGATGTGTACTCCTTCTGGTACTCTAAACTATGACAAACTTGCTGAAGTGATTGTTACAATGTCCAAGAAATATAAAAAAACAATGCTTGCAAGTTTAATGGGATTGGATGAAGGAATTACAAACAGAGAAATTTTAGCTGATGGAGGTGTGCCATACTATACTTATGCAGAAGGTGCAATCCGAACTCTTGCAGCAATGATTAGATTTTCTAATTGGACAATATCATCACCTGGAAAAATTACTAAATTTAAGGTAAACAAAGCAAAAGCACAGAAAATTTTTGATAAAGTCAAAAAAGAAAAACGACCAAATCTTCTGGAAGAAGAAGGACAAGAAGTTCTCAAAGCATATGGTTTACCATTACCTTCAAGTGCACTTGCAGTAAATGAAGCAGAAGCAGTAAAAATTGCAAAGAAGATTGGTTATCCAGTAGTAATGAAAATTGCATCACCACAAATTATTCATAAATCTGATGCAGGTGGTGTAAAAGTAAACTTGACTAATAATTCTGAAATTAAAGATGCATTTAAAACGATTATTAAAAATGCTAAAAATTACAACAAGAAAGCTGAGATCAAAGGTGTTTTGATTGTAGAGATGGTAAAAGGAGGCAAAGAATTAATCATTGGTTCAAAACAAGAGCCTGGATTTGGTCCAGTAATTATGCTTGGAATGGGAGGAATTTATGTAGAAGTTCTAAAAGATGTTACATTCAAGATTGCACCAGTAACTGATAAAGAAGCTGATGATATGATTGCCTCAATTAAAACTCAAAAGATATTACAAGGAGTAAGAGGTGAAAAGCCTTCAGATATACCTAAACTCTCTGAGTGTATTCAGAGATTATCTCAACTGGTTTCTGACTTTAAAGAAATCAAAGAATTAGACATGAATCCTGTTCTTGTAATGGAGAAAGGTAAAGGATGTCGTATTCTTGATGTTCGAATAGGTTTATAATTTTAATTCACTCCTAAAATTTAGCTTTATACTAATTTAGAATATTTATACAACATGAGAACAAATGTTGTTACATGGCTAATGTCTTAAAGACAATTAGAACTGGTGATGATTATATCGAAAGTCTTAGAGGACGAGATCTTACAATTTACCTATTTGGAGAATTAATTAAAGAACCCGTAGATCATCCAATGATTAGACCATCAATTAATGCAGTTGCAGAAACTTATGATCTTGCTGTACGTGAAGAAGCATTAGCTTCTGCTGATTCATCAATTACTGGATTGAAAGTTAATCGATTTTTACACATTGCAGAAAGTGCAGAAGATTTGGTTTTACAAAATAAAATGCAAAGAACGTTGGGACAAAACACTGGAACATGTTTTCAGAGATGTGTTGGAATGGATGCATTGAATTCTTTACATTCTGTAACTTTTGAAATTGATGAAAAACATGGAACAGATTATCATAAACGATTCTTAGAATTTGTAAAAATGGTTCAACAAGAAAATCTTGTAATTGGTGGTGCAATGACTGATCCTAAAGGGGATAGAAGTAAGGGGCCATCAGAACAAGATGATCCTGATATGTTTACTAGAGTAGTAGATACTGATGATAAAGGAATCTATGTATCTGGTGCTAAAGCGCATCAAACTGGTTGTATTAATTCACATTGGATAATTTTGATGCCAACCGTCAGACTAACTGAAAATGATAAAGACTGGGCATTTGTTGGTGTGATTCCTGCAGATGCCAAAGGAGTCACTTACATTTACGGTAGACAGTCTTGTGACACACGAAGTATGGAGGACGGTGACATTGATGATGGTAATGCAAAATATGGTGGCCAAGAAGCTTTGATGATTTTAGAAAGAGTGTTTATTCCATGGGACAAAGTATTCATGCATGGAGAACATGAATTTGCATCTATGCTAATTGAGCGTTTTACTTGTTATCATAGACGTAGTTATGTGTGTAAAACAGGACTTGGTGATGTATTAATTGGTGCAGCAGCCACAATTGCTGATTATAATGGTGTACCAAAGGTATCTCACATTAAAGACAAACTTATTGAAATGACGCATCTTAATGAATCCATATTTGCTGCAGGTATTGCATCTTCTCATTTAGGACATAAAATGAAATCCGGTGTTTATCTAAATGAGGATATGCTTGCACAAGTTTGTAAACATAATGTTACTAGATTTCCATATGAGATTAGTAGACTAGCCCAAGATATTGCAGGTGGATTGGTGGTAACACTTCCATCTGAAAAAGACTTTAGACATCCAGTAGCTGGTCCAATGCTCAAAAAATTCCTTGTAGGAAGAAAAGGAGTTGACGTTGAAAATAGAATGAGGATTTTAAGATTAATTGAAAACATGACTCTTGGTAGAAACTCTGTAGGGTATCTTACAGAATCTATGCATGGTGCAGGTTCTCCACAGGCACAACGGATTCAAATTCAAAGACAGATGCAAATTGGCTACAAAAAAAATCTTGCAAAACATCTTGCAGGAATTACTAATGATATTGAAGAACCATCTGAACATTCTGAATACTTTCAACGAATATTCCAAACAAAAGATTCTGTTTTATAGATTGAAATAATTTTCACAAATTCTATTTGTGAAATTGATAAAAATCATATCTAATTCATAAATGATTCTACTTTTGAAACTAATGATTTATCCGGATCCTTTTTTAGTAATTTTGACGTAATTATACCGCCACGCAAACAGGACGATCTAATACTTTTGTTTTGGTATAATGTGAACCTGTTTGCCTGAATTTTAGCAGATTTTATTTATTCTTTATTTTCTTTCTCAGATATATCATCTGTTTTATTCTCCTTTACAAATTCATCTTTTTTATCTTCTAATATCTCTAATTTTTCTACATGTTCAGAATATTCTGAATCTTTTCTCATCTTGTTAATATCTAATAATTCTTCAACTGTATCTGTATTTTCTGAATCGGATAAATCTGATATTTTATTCTTATTTTCTTTTTTCTTTTTTGTTATTTGTTTAATCACCATAATTCCTACTATAATTACAATTATGACATAGTTTACTGGTGGTTTTAGTAACTGTGTTACATATCCAACCTGTGGAAGCACATGTGCTACTTTTCCTATGTACTCTTCTTCAGTAATTGGAAAGTCCGTTCCAGGAATTGATGCAGGGTTTGCGTCCCCTTGTGTTCTAATTGTTTTAGGATCATCATTAATTATTGAAACCACTCTGTGAACAATTACTCTATTGTGATCTGATGGCCGATTAAAAACAATGATGTCCCCAATTTCAATATCCTCAAACGGTTCATGTCCTTGAACTACTAATACATCGTATACCAATAATTCTGGAATCATACTTCCACTGGCAACAACATAAAATGGATTTTGTGTTCCAAATGCTACTTGAAGACCAATCCAAATTACTAAAACTCCGACACCTACAATTATGATATCTTTGATAACTCCTTTTGAAATAGACTTTTTTGCCAATTGTATTATCGCCTATTGTACCATTGATTAAATTTACTAGTTACTAGATCTTGGTTCCGCAATCTTCACAGAATTTAGAACCTTCTTTGTTTACAAATCCACAATTAGAGCATTTTCCTGGTTGACTAGATTCTGGATTTCCTAAAAGAATTACTTCCCCTACTTTTTTGATACTATTCCATTGTATGCTACCTTCTGTGTTATCATTTTTAGTTATAACTAGAACCATTGATTGTGTAGAGTCAATACCTACTTGTTTTGCAATTCCAATCTTGTTAGCCTTTTCATCATATACTAATTTTCCTTCAATTGAACTAATTGAAGTCACTGGTCCTGCTTGTGTGACTGTTTCTTGTGGCGTTTGTATTACTGGTTCTGGAACTTGTTGAGGTACACTTTCAACTGCAGATCCTATTGGTTTTGCATCTCCTATTTCACTTGCTTCATCGGGTTTTTTGAATTCCCTATATTCTGCAATTGAAGAATTACAGGAATTACAAATGTACTGTCCTCTTTCTGCAAGAATCAGATTCTCTGCAACTTCTTCATTAGGATTCTCAAATTCTATTTTTGGAGGACCTTCAAATTCTTTTTCACACGTATTGCAAAAATGTTTAGAAATCAATTCAGCATCCAATCTACCTATTGGTGCTAAAAATAAGTCAGGACCGCCTAAATTTCCCTTTACCTGTTGTTCATCAGTTACTCTGGCCATTATATAACCGCCAGAACCTCTTAATTTTTTTAATCTAACCTCCTCACTCATGTCTGAGTTTTAGCAAAACGTCATTTAAGTATATATCAAAATTAATTTCCCTACAAAAAATATGGTGTTAATTCTGGTGAACATTTTTAGGTACGGTCAATAAAATATTTGTACAATGGGAATTACACAAATTTCAGATGCAAAGACTTGGGAAGTAGATGTGATAAATTCAGATATTCCAGTATTTGTAGACTTTTGGGCAGAATGGTGTGGTCCATGTAGAATGGTGGGCCCAGTAGTTGAAGAATTGGCAAATGACTATGACGGTAAAGTAAAATTTGTTAAAGTTAATGTTGATGAGGCTAATGAGTTAGCATCAAAATATAATGTCTTTAGCATTCCAACATTGATCCTCTTTAACAAAGGTGAAATAGCCAGCCAGCAGGTAGGTGCTGCTTCTAAAGAATCATACAAAAATATGATTGATAGAGCATTAGCATAAATCACAACACGTTTTCCTTCTTTTTTGATCCTAAAGTAATTAATATTCCAAAAATTGAGACAGATTATGTCGTTTGGTGAAGTAGATACACTTGGAATGCTATATGAAAAACTAGAAAGTCTATTTGATGAATCTCAAGGATACTATGAAACCTTTCTAGATACTAACAACATGTACAAAAAAGGTCAATTGAGTGACAAAGAATTTTTCCAAAAATTAGGTGATTATACAGTAGCATATTCTGCATTAGAATTTTTAGCAATCAAAGTACTATTTGAAATGAAAAAATCTATGGGTTCAGGTTCTGGAAATACACAATCCCCTGGATTGATGCCTGGAATGGGAACTGCTGGAATGACTCCAGGTGGTGTACCGCCAAGAGCAGGAACTTCAGAAAATCCAGTTGGAGGTGGTCCACCTGGAATTGTATCTGCACAAGAAACATTTGGAGACCCTGGAACTTTACCATCACCAGATCCACGTTTAATGCCTAGACCAACTGTTGCTCTATCTAGTGGAAATGGATGTTCTTCATGTGGTGCTGAACTAAGACCCAATTCTAAATTTTGCACGAAGTGTGGATCTAGAGCATAAAATTAAAAATTATTTTCTTATTCTTGTGTTGTACCACATTCAG
>JAPYTM010000022.1 GCA_029941825.1 Candidatus Nitrosopumilus sp. | reverse complement strand
CTAGATGTTTAGAGTGTGATGTGGTTCCATCCTTTTTCATCATTCCTGCATGTTTGTTTTTTGCAAATAGTTCTGCATTTTTTATTAATTCCATAAATCTTCATAATTTGTAAAGTATACCTCCATATTATTTTAAATTAAATACAAATCAGTAACATGATCTCTTTTCACTAAATGTTTGTCAACTTTTTTCTAATTATTTCCTGTTTTAGTTAATTCTGGTTTAGCATGATTCTCTTAAGGTATGATATTCTAGATTTTTTATGATAAAACTCACTGTAGAATTACCTATTTCTAAAAAACCTACAGATACAGAACTAAAAAAACTCAAAGAGTATTTCAAAGAAATGCCAGTACCTGAAATTATATCTGGATTGAAATTTGCAAAAAATAGATGGTCTGCAAAAGATGCTGGAACTCTAAAGGTTGGACGAAAAAGCATTATCCAAAAAGAAGTTCATTCAGTAACTACTGAGCAAGCTCAATGGAGATTAAAAAATTGGAAAATGATGATTGCAAATTATCGTAGACGTGGATACAGCTATCCTACAATTTCTAGAATAAAAAAAATATTAATTCAGAAAAGTAAAAAGAAATCAAAATGAAATAACATTAAAAATAATAATTTAAAATATTCTAGATCAGAATATCTGATTTTTTATCCATGATTTGTTGTTTGAGATTTTCTGGAACATCTGGAATTGATGATTTTGTTTGACCTGAAATTACATTGTGCGCTTCTTCAAGAATTGCAAGAGTGTCTGCATTTGTTTCACTACTTACAGTCATATCATTCCCTAAACTCATTGATGAACCTGACATAACGTCACCAAGTATTGATGACAAATCTTGCATTGACGCATTTGCTTCAGGCATTATACCACTAATTGATGGAGCTAATCCCTTAATGATTGACATACATGGACTAAGTGTAACAACAACATCTCCAAGTTCTGATACTGTGTCTAGTCTAAGTTTTACTTGCTCTATGGAAAGCTTTGCACCACTTACCATATTTTTCATTTTTCTTACTTGTGCTAATTCACCAGCATATGCTTGAGCATACGCATTTTTGTTATTCCTTTGAGCTTTTACTATTTTTTCAAAAATCACATCTTGTTTTGTTTGTAATTTTTCATTAATTATTTGTAATTTTGATATTTGTAAATGTAATTTTTTTTGTGCAAAATCAATTTTATTTTTTAGGGGTTCATCTGGTTTTACTTTACTCATTACTTTTTGAGAAATGCTTTCTCCAGTTGATTTGTTCCATGAACTGCTTATCAAACCTTATTTTCCTCGTTATCCCTTGAAATTTTTGTTTTAAAGGAATTTGTCACCCTAGATAGTGTCACTGGAGTTACATGTTACTTGGGTTACACTACCCAAAGGTAAATGTGAATATTTGAAACCCTTTTCCCTTAATGTTGATCTCTATTAGATATGATATACTATCTTCACTGCTAATGATGTTGTACAAGTCTGGTTCAGAAACAATTAGACTGTTTCCTACTGAGATATCTTTTCCCGAGTATTTTTGATCCAATGATTTTCCATCTAGGAATACCTCTAATTTGGCATCGCCATCTGTAACCATGTTTACCTCTTTTGCATTGTATAGTATTTTGATTGTTCCAGTTTCAGAAACTAACTCCATACTGTCTTCATTATTTTTCCAGTCACCAGTAAGGTAGAATTTATGCAAATCTATATTGGAACTATCTGAGTAAGTTACAATTTTTCCTGGTTGAAATCCTTCATCATTTCCTAACTGATTTCTATTCTGTGCAAATGTGTAGCCAAAATACAACTCTGGAGTTCTAAACATGGAATGTTCAAACTCTTCAATGTCTACTAACGTACTTGCTGATATCATTTGAATCCCTAATGATCTTTTCCTTTCTTCTAATAATTGCTGAATAATTTTTTCAGTTTCTTTGTATCCTCCTTCTCCAATATGATCATATCTGATATACCCTTCATGGTCTGCAATGTATTTTCTTGGCCAATATCTATTTTCAAATGCTTTCCATGTTTCCATGTCATTATCTAATACTACTGGATAGTTTATTCCGTGTTTGTCTATTGCCATTTGAACATTTTCATAATCTTTTTCAAATTCAAATTCAGGTGAATGAATTCCAATAACTAATAACCCTTGATCAGAATATTTGTCACTCCATGAAGTAATGTATGGAAGTGTTCTAATACAATTGATACAACTGTATGTCCAAATATCATACAGTATCACTTTTCCTTCCATTTCTTCACTTAATTTTTCAGGAGTTGTGTTAAGATAATGTGCAATTCCAATCAAGTCTGGGGCTTGTTTGAACCTTGATTTGTCAATTTTTGATAGTAAATTATCTTCTGTAGGCATGATTGATGAATTAACCTCTTCATCAAATGATGAGAACACTAAACTCATTATTCCTATTCCTGCAACAATGATTACTCCAAAGATTAATGCTGATTTTACTTCTGATTTCATTTCATCATCCTAATAGCAATAGTTCATTGAGAAGTGGAAAATTTGCAATATATGCTAATTGATTTGTAAATACCAAAATTCCTAAAAATATGATAAACCCACCTAACACTAAATTATAATATTTTAGATGTTTACTCATTGAACGAATAATCCTAGTTGCTCTAGAATAAAATATCCCTATCAAAATAAATGGAATTCCTAAACTTAATGAATATACTAGAAGTAAATTAAATGCAATAGACGGTGTAGTTGCAGCTACTGTAAGAATAGTTCCAAGTATTGGTCCTACACATGGCGTCCATCCTACTGCAAATGCCAAACCAAATACAAATGACATTGGATAACTTGTTTTTGTCATTTTTGGAATGAATTTCTTTTCAATGTTTAGTTTGTTTATCTTCATTGACAATATCAAAAATACTCCAAATCCTACAATGACTATTCCACCAATTTGGTTTAATCCTTCAATTAGTTGTCCAGCTGATGATGAAAATACACTATTGATGACAACGCCCAACGTTGAAAACAACATTGAAAATCCTAGAACAAAAAATACTGAATTTAAAATAATCTTTGTTCTGTTAATTGTGATTGTCTTGGAATCTTTTCTTTGATTTAATTCTGAAAGTGTAGCGCCTGAAATGTATGCAAGAAATGCAGGAATCATAGGTAGAATACATGGGGCAACAAATGATCCCAAGCCTGCTAGTGCCGCAATTGCTAGAGTAATTTCTACCATCCATTAAATTTACAATTTTTCAATTAAAGAGTTATTCCAGATTTATCTTATATCATACAATCCGTTTTTAACTGGGATGTGATGATTTTTGGTATGAACAAACGTTTCCTCGCTATCAGTGTAGTTCTAGGCGCAATTATCACATTTGCAGTGTTACTTGGTTCACCATATTTTGCAGGTTTTGATGGTGGCAGGTAGTTTAGAATTTTCTATATGCTTTTTCAAAAACTTCTAATCCTTTTTCAATTTCAGCATATTTTAGCCATGCAGTAACTGAAATTCGTAATCTTGCTTGATTTTTTGGCACTGTGGGGTATCTAATTGGTTGTGCAAACACTCCGTTATCTTTCAAGAATTTACCAAAGACCATTGCAGTTTTTTCATTCCCAATAATTATTGGAATGATGTGTGTTTTTGAATTAATTTCAAATCCAATTTGTTTTAACCCTGTTGATAATTGTTTTACATTTTTTTCTAGCTTTATTTTTTGTTTTTCCCGATTTGATTCAAATCTTTTTGTAGTGTAATTAATTAAAAATGATGGTAATGCGGATGTATAAATAAATGATTTTGATTTATTAATACACAAATCAATTATATTGTTTTGTGATGCAACATATCCTCCAAATGATCCTAGACCTTTACTTAAACTACTAATATACAAATCAATTTTCTTAGATACTTTGAAATAATTTGGAGTTCCCTTTCCATCATTACCAACAACGAAATCCCCATGCGCATCATCTACAATTGTAATTGCATTATTTTTTTCTGCAATTTCTGTGATTTGTTTTAATGATGAAAAATCTCCATCCATACTGAACACCCCTTCAGTAATGATAAACTTATTTTTTCCTTGTGCTTTTATTTTTTTTCGTAGATCTTCCATATCATTATGTTTGTAAATCAAAATTTTAGCATCTGATAACTTGCATGATTCTATGATACTTGCATGATTTAATTCATCACTAAGAATCACATCTCCTTTTTTTGCAATAGATGAAATTGCTCCAAGATTTGCCATATATCCTGTAGGGTAAATCAAACTATTTTGATGAGACTTGTGTCTGGCAAGATTTTTTTCTAATTTTCTGTATGATTCATCGTTTCCTGAAACTAATCTTGAACTGGATTGTAATTGTTTAATTTGAATTTCACTAGTTGGTATTCCTAGATAGTCATTTGAGCATAAATTGAGTAGTTTTTTATCATTAATTGTAATATGTGAACCTTGTATTTTTCCATACTGTAGTTTTCTATAGATGTTATTTTTTTTAATTTCTCGTATCTCTGAATCAATAAAATTGAATTTATGCTTGGAGGACACCTACTCTTTATTGAAATTAGATATGCGTAAAATCTTTTCGTACAATGTCTGTTTTTTGATTCTTTCTTAATTTCAAAAATGATGTGGACTCGTATGGCTTCATCTACATTTTTGGGGATAACTTGAGACGTAGTTAGGCGTAAGATCTACTTTTCAATTATTCCACCTAATCTAAGATGTTCATAAAGCATTTTAATCTTGGATGTTATTTTCTAAATATTATTTTGTAAATACTTGATTGTTAAAGGGACTGTTAATTAGATATTATTTAAAATCCTACTCTTAACACACATATAATTTTAAACTAGAATCTCCTTGAGTATTTTTTCTAAAAGTACACCATAATTTATTGATGTGTCTGCAGATACAAACAAGATATCATTTTTTATTGGGATGCTCATTGTTATGACTCTATTTCTAATTATGACACTTCCTTTTAATTTGCCTAAAACCATATCAAATTCCTTACGTAGTTTGACCCTTGTTGCAACTTCTTCATACAAATCTTCATAGAATCTTTTATTTTCAACAGATTCAGAATCATCACTCATACCTCCTGTAACTAAATTTCCTTTCTCATTTATTACACTAACAAACTGAATTTTTTTATCAAGATTTTTTATTTTATCACAAATTTGAGGATAATCAAAAATTTTATTCTCCATGTGATTTTTTTAATTATCCCATTACTTTAATGCTTTAGTTAACTGGGTATTATGTGAAATAAACATCATCAATACGTTCAGTGATAACTTTCTAATTTTATTCAAATGACTTGACAACCTTTGTAATTCGATGCCCACAATTTGCACAAAGATTAATTTTTTTATCAAATCTAAATTCTCCACATTTATCACATCTAGTAAAAGCCATAATACATTCAAAATCAACTAAGAATTAAGAATGATCTTGATTTTAACCAAAACTTGAGAGATTTGAACCCCTTTTGTTCTATTTTTTTAAAAAATGGTGTTGTACGAGCATGGAATTTCAATAAGCATTAGTTAACTTTGAGTTCATCTACTGATTATTGAAATTAGGTGTGCGTAAAACCGTTTCTTATGATTTCACTTTTTTTTAGTTCCACTTGTTTCAAGAAATGATGTGATCTCGAGGGGATTAAGATACTACATTGGGGATAAAATTAGATTCAATTTAGACTCCACATTGTGATGATTTAATATTACTATTCACATCAAGTTAATCATGGATGAAAAGTTGTACACATGTAAAAATTGTGGAGCAGAATTCCCATCAAAAGAAATTAGATTGTATTGCAAAGTGTGTAAATCTAATTTAGATAAATCAGGTAATTTACCTAAACTGTAGATTCCATTCTTTAACTCTGAATTTACAGGGGCTTGAATCTTTCTTGGGGTTAATTTATGATTCTAGAATCTAATCGATGTTTAAATGAGTATTTCTCTCATTTTTTTATTAATTATGGAAAATTCCCATCATCGATTAATTCTTTGTACATTGTTTTTTCAAGACGAGTTTCTGCTGAACCGCATTTACTACACATTCCTGTATCATCTGGATCCTCTTTGATTTTTTTCTCACATTCTACACATTTGTGAATGCCTTTTTTGAACCCCATATTAGATTTTTTTCCAAATCCAGATAATAATCATTCTAGGTCCCTTCAGATTACAGCCTAACCATCATGATTTAGAAATAAATTTTAAATGAATTTGTTAAGGCTTGAACCTTTCTAGGGGATCAATTGTGATGAAGAATTAATGGAATTTTATTAAACACTAAATGATTTTACTATTTTTAAAGTGGCATTCAGGTATATGGCGAAATTACTTTACAATGTTATACTTTGAGGCCAATGTCTTCTATCATTTTACGGTCTTTTTCCGCTTTATTCCCCTCCAAAATTAGATATCCTGCAGTAATTATTCCATTAGCTCCACTCTGAAGTAATTTTGCACCTGAATCATCTAGATTTTCTTCTCTACCTCCAGAAATTTTGATTACTGATTCAGGTAATAGAAATCTGATTACTGAAAATATTCTGATAATTTCAGAATCTGCAAGATTAGTTTGTAATTCTAATGGAGTTCCAGGAATTGGAACTAGTATGTTTATTGTTACCTCTTCAGGAAATAATCTTGCTAACTCTAATGATAATTCTAGTCTCTGTGCTCTTGTTTCACCTAGACCGATAATGCCCCCAGTACATAATTCTAATCCTGCATCTCTTGCAATTCCCAATGTCTTTAATCTGTCTTCATATGTGTGGGTGGTACAAATTTCTGAGAATTTTGATTTTGCAGTCTCTAAATTATGATTATATCTTTTTACATGTAATTCTTTTAGCTTTTCTGCTTGCTGTTGTGTAAGAAAACCTAAACTACATTCTATACTTATTCCAACCTTATCATTAACTTCACTAATAATTTTACAAACATCTTCAAAATCTTTTGTAGATGGCTCTCTCCATGCTGCAACTAAACAATATGATTCAGCACCCTCATCTTTTGCTTTTTGAGCTTTACTAATTACTTCTTGAGGAGTTGGTAATTGATATGTTTCAATCCCTGTATCAAAAAATGCTGATTGTCCACAAAATGTACAATCTTCACTGCATGCATTTTTTTTAATATTGTTTAATTGTTCAACATCCACTTTATCACCATTAAATTCCCTGGTAATCTCATTTGCACATTTTGCTAAATCTTGAATGTTTTCATCTGAAATATTAAATAATTTTTTAGCATCATCTGAAGAGATACTAATTCCTGAAAATACTTTTTCTTGACACTCTTTGATAAATTCTAGAGTACTCACACAATCATTTTTTATTGTTTCATTAATAATATTGCTGGAAAGTTTAACCCAGGAAATTATGGGGGTTAACAGTCAAATTACCTTTAATCTTGCAGATTTGATTGTTTTTATGGCTCTATTTAGGAGCAAATTTAGCTCTTTTTCTGAAATTGCTAATGGTGGAACAAGCATGACTATGTTTCCAAGTGTTCTAAGATAGACTCCATTCTTTTTACCCTCCTCAAAAAATATTTTGTTTATTGATTTTTTAGGATTAATTGGAGTCTTTCTTATTTTGTTACTAACTAGTTCAATTCCCATAAGCATTCCTTTATGTCTTATATTTCCCACAATATCGATTTCTGAAATTTCTTTGTAATATTTTTCAAATATTTTAGATGATTTTTGAATCTTTTTTATCAGATGATTCTTTTGATACATTTTGAGATTCTCATTAGCTACTGCAGCTGCAATTGGATTTCCAGTATATGTATGACCATGAAATAGATGCTTCCAATCATTAAATTCACCTAAAAATGAATCATAAATTTTTTTATTAGTTAGTGTTGCTGCCATTGTTAGATATCCTCCAGTTAACATTTTTCCATATGATACAATGTCTGGAATACTGTTTTGCTCTTCATATTGTATCATAGATCCTAATCGTCCAAAACCTGTTGCAATCTCATCTAGAACAAACAACACACCGTACTTTTTACATAATTGACTGATCTTTTTTTGAAATCCTTTTGGATAGATAATTACACCGCCTGCAACTTGTGCACCACTTTCCATAATAAAAGCTGCAATATTGTTATTTTTTGATAATTTCTTTTCAATTTTTTCTAAGCAATAATTTTGATAGTCTGAAATGGAATACCCTTCAGGTGTTCTGTATTTGTTTGGAACTGGAAATTGAATCGTTGAGAATAATTGTTTTTTGAACTTACCAAAAAATTCTGGAACATACCCTACTGACATTGCTCCAAATGTATCACCATGGTATCCATTTTTTAGTGTGGCAATCTCTGTTTTCTTTTTTTCACCTATATTTTTCCAGTATTGTAACGCAATTTTTATTGCAATCTCCATTGCAGATGAACCATTATCTGAATAGAATACCTTGTACATTCCAGGAGATATTTTTGTTAATTTTTCTGCTAGTTGTTCTGCAGGCTCGTTTGTAAGGTTAAACATGGATGAATGTTGTAATTTTTTACTTTGTGTAGTGATTGCTTTTACTAGTTGAGGATTGGAATGTCCCCAAACATTACACCACATTGATGCAACGCCATCAATCATTTTATTCCCTTTAGAATCAATTAACCACACTCCTTTGGCATTTGTAATTTTATCAAAAGAACCCCATTCTTTCATCTGGGTGTTTGGGTGCCACACAGAACTTTTCAACTTTTTTGTTATCTTTTCAGATCTTAATAATTAACCGATTAATGTTGACATAATCTTATTGATTCAAAATTTATTCTTTTTTCTCTAATTCTTTTATTTTTAATTCAAGTTCTTTTACTTTATTACTCAATTCAATATTTTCATCTCTTAGAGAGTCCCTTTCCTTAGTTAGTATTTCGTTAAGATCCATGATTTTTTCTACAAGAATTTTTGACTTAAGAGTATTGATGCTATCGTACTGTGACATAAGAAATATACAACATTAACGCAACAACACTTGAAATTCCAATAATTACCACTAGTTCTTTTCTTGAAAATACATCTTCTCTAAAACTCATGAATTCAATGAAATAATTCTTGACTTAAGAGTATTGAATTAGATTCTAATACTTTTTTGGTTTTTTTCCTTTTTTCTTTCCTTGTTGTTCATTTTTGTATTTTTTAACCCGTTGTTTTAATTCTGATGACTTTTGTCCTTTTTGTTTTCTTCCATCTTTTTTCTTTGATTTTTTCTCAACCATTTTTGAATAACATCTTCATATTCTAAAATTATTTAGATGTTAAGTGTTAATTCATCATAAATGTACTTTTTCATGCATAATTATATCTAAAAAAGTATTCAGATGAAAGAATCTCACCGATGCGTTAATCAAGTAATATTTTATATCTATTTTATTGAAATCACTATTCATTACAGGAACTGATACAGATGTTGGAAAAACATACATCACTGCAGGTCTGGCAGTTGCGATTCGTAAAACTGGTATAGATGTTGGTGTAATGAAACCTTTTGCTGCAGGAACTGTACAAAAAAAAGGATACAAATCTGAAGATATTGAAATTTTATCTCGTGCTGCAATGACATGTGATCCTGAAAATTTAGTAAACCCTCAGTTCTTCCCAATTCCAGCATCCCCGTACACTGCATGGAAAAAATTAAAAACAAAACCAAAAATTTCTACAATTTTATCTGGTTTTAAAAAATTAACAAAACTTCATGATATGATTCTAGTAGAAGGAATGGGCGGAATTATGACTCCTATTCTCAAAAATTACTATGTCACAAATCTAATCAAAGAGATGAAAATTCCAACAATAATTGTAACTCGAAGTAAAGTTGGAACTATCAATCATACTATAATGACTGTAAAGATGTGTGAAAAATACAAAATCCCAATCAAAGGAATCATAATTAATAATTTTGAGGATGGCTATCCTGTAAAAGAGTTAAAACGAGACTTGGAAAACCTTACTGGCGTTCCGATTTTAGGCTCAATTCCATTTATTCGAAACATGGGTGATTCATCACTGTATAGAACATTCAAAAAAAATATTGATTTAAAATCCTTATTGAAATAATCTATGAATTCTAAATTCGTAAAATTTTAAACTTGTTTGCACCGCCAACGTTACTAAATTGTGCAATCTCAAAAATTATCTTTGAGAATGAATTATTCTCTTTAGATAAGACAAATGTTTTCTTGTTTGTAGGAATGTCTTCAGATAAAACTAGCCAAATATTCTCATGTTTTGGTTGAATCTTTTCCAACTGTAATATTTTCTCATCAATAATTTTCTTATCTGATGATTTTGGAATACAAATTAACAAAGTCATCTTTGAATCTTTTTCTAATGTTTTGATATCTGGAATAACAATATCTAATTCCACTCCTTGATATTCTATTTTTCTTTGACTATTCAAAAGTGCATTTGTAAGTAAATAATGCAGTATTCCTGTTGCTAAAATTCCCATACTTTCATCTTTATCTCCAATTGAAATTATTTTATCATAACAATTATGAATAATTTCATCAATTACAAGATCAAATTTTTTCTGTATAATTAATTCTGGAATTGTAGATGATTTTTCTATATACTCAAACAGATAATCCTTAACTGGATTTGGCTCTTCTTGCATTATTCATTAAAGACATAACGTCTTTCGCCTCGGGATTCTTCATCTGTTTTTACATCTACTAAAACAAATTCTTTCTTTGAATGAAGCATTGAATCCTCTGGTGTTAATTTATTTTCATGTAAACTCTCATACTCATCTAGTGTTAGTCTTCGTCTATCTCCCAACTCTGCTTCCAAGTTCATGTTTTTTACTATTTCTTCAAACCCTGGTTGGATAACTCCACTAAACACCATTGCACTACTTCCACTACCATATGATCCGAACCCAACCCGTTTTCCAAGTAAATCAACTCCTTTTTGATATTCAAATTCTAAACTACTTCTGAATCCCAAGTATAGTGATGCA
>JAPYTM010000021.1 GCA_029941825.1 Candidatus Nitrosopumilus sp. | reverse complement strand
GCAATTTTAAAAGCATCAAACTCGTCAAGATTAGAAATTATTGTTCCAGCTGTAGCACGTGGTGCAGTATGGTTAAAAAATACATTTCCATATCTTATCAATCCTATATTGGGAAGATCTTTCAAAAATCAATTAGATTCTACAAAAATTTAATTTTATTCTTCTACTTCATCATTAGTAGCCTCATTAGAGCCTACATCTATCAATTCTAATGATTTTAATTCAAATTGATAAATTGCATTCATATCAATTTCCTTTTCTTTTACAAGATACTCTGAAACTTTTTTACTTAGTGGAGCTTTGTGTTGATCAAAAACAAATTCATAAACTTCTCCCTTTAACAAATCATCAATTTTGATATTCTTTGCTATATCCATTGTTACAATGTGTCTTCCGTCTTCTACAGAATCATATAATTGCACATCTAATTTATCATCATCATAATAAAATTCAAGAATATAACCTGATTTTTTAAATTCTTCAGGCTTCTTAAATTTCACATTTTGAATTTCATCAGACACCCAATCTGGAATTTCATCTTTTCCAACCAAGTTAATCTCATTCTAATTTTCTGCTTTTTCTTTTTTACTTTTTGACCACCATTCAAGATAGTCATCATGCTTATCATCACGTGTTCTTTCTCTTTGATTTAACTTGTATCTGATATCTGATATCTGTTCTCTTGTAGCATACAATCCACATCTTTTACAAATGAAATTGTTCTTTCTAGCAGGATCTATCTTCATTGGAATTTCAATTTCGTCAAATAATTTGAATAAATCATCTCTACCTCTTTCTTCTTCAGCAGTCTCTTCTTCATATTTTGTAATAATTTTCTTTTTCTCTCTGGCTGTACATTCTGGACAATTAGGCACTGATGACATAGCTTAATTTTTTCCATAAAAGCGTTCCCACATTATTAGATGATCTATATTTTATCTGACACGCGGATTTTTTCATCATCCCTTGCGGTCCGTTCGCCCATCGATATCCCGCGTGCCAGATGAGAAAAATTCTAAAAATAATGTATTATCTCTTTTCTTCTAAAATTTGAACTGCAATTTTTGCAGAATTTTTTGCCCCATTAGGAACAAAATTCTTAGAAAATTCACTCAAATTTCCTTCAAATTCTTCGTAATCTTCTTTAATTTTAGATATTGCCTGAATTACTTGCTTTGTTTTTATGGCTAATACTCCCAAATTCTTTTCTTCTGCCCATTTGATGTTGTTTGTATGTTCATCATAGATTGGAATTCCAATTATTGGCTTTGATTTTCCACCCATAATCTCCCCCATTACAGTATGTGAACCATTAACAACTGCATATTTACATAAATTCAAAACTGTGTCTTTTTCTTGTTCTGAAAGAAAACCAATATCAATTTGTATCCAATCTATTTTTTTCTCTAAAGCATTAACTATTGAATATTTTTTGCCATCTTTTCCTATTACAGAATCAATACTTGAATCATTTTTTGCATGAGAAATAATCCTCTTTTCATTTTTCATTTCATTTTTATGAAAAACTTTCTCATATCTTTGACCAGTACCATCATTAGTTGATTCATTCCCTGTTCTCATCCAGTATCCAAATTGATTATTTTTAATTAAATTTTCAAGATCAGAATTATTTTCTTTTTTGATTGATTTACTATTTGTAAAATGTCCAACATAAACTACTTTTTCTTTTGCTTCTTTTATGAAATTTAGATTATATTCACACATAGTATATGGCGGTGGAGAATCAGCAACAAGAATTTTTGTTGCTTTAATAATTTGTTTTGCAATAAAAATTAATGATGGATAAAGATATGATCTTGAATTGTATAATCTTGGTCTAAATTGATTTGTTACAAACAAACTTGGAATATTTCTATTCTTTGCCAAAATATTTGAACCCATATCACCATCATTAATTACCAGATCAAATTTTTCTTTATTGTATAATTTCCTCTCTTCTCTCAAATAGCTTATAATTTGTTTTATTAGTGAAGGATTGTTTGAAATTGGTAATAACAAATTCATTAATGATTTTGAAACACTTGGACCAAATTTTCCATCAATTGGTGTTGGCATCAAAATTTCATGAATTCTTTCTTTCTCTTCTGGAAATTTTTTCAATAATTTTTCATAGACATGACCCTTACTTGAAAAATGAACCTCAAATTTCTCATTGATTTGATCACTTAATGCCTCATTAAGTCTCATCATTCGAGAATAATGGCCACTTCCCCATGGATAGATGAATTCTCCTATTTTGAGCACAATATGAAACTAAATACGCCGTTTAAATTCTCAGTGATTTTCTATCAAGTCCAAAATATCATGAACGTTATTAGATCCAACTTTAACTAAAATTGTTTTCTTTGTTTTAATGGCGTATTCTACTTCTTTTTTTACAAAATTAGGAACTTCATTAGATGTGATTGTAACCATTTTTTCCAATTTTTTAAGATTTCTTTCCAATCCTATTTCTTTTGCATCCTCAAACAAATTAACATCTACTCCAGAAAGTGGAACTATGCCAATTTTTTTTCTTTGAAATATTTGATTTAATGAATAATCAATAAAATCAACTGAAAATACTAATGGCGATAAAGCTAGTGATACATGATCACTTGAATGTTGTAACATTATTTCTAATATAGAATTTACATAAATCAAGTAATTTTTAATTCCAATTGGTTTTATCTTTAGTTGATAAAATTCTAATTTAATATTTACTTGTACTAATCTTGGAATTATCTGATTAATTATTTTAGCTAGATTCATTAATTCTGATTTTTGTCTATAACAAACTATAATTTTGGTATCATAACCTTGTTTAATTGTCTCAAAACAAGAAACTGCAGATATTTCGTCATATACTGCACAAATTGTCTTTTGATTTTGTGATTGGTATGGAATTCCACCTTTACCTTTATCTGAAAAAATACAGATGTATGCATTGTTTTTTGTTAGATATGTATACAATAGTTTGTCATAATTATCATCTGTTCCTGGATAAGCACCAAGTTTTGATTTTTTTTCTATTATATTTGATGTTGCAGCAATTTCTAGATCTTTTGTAAGAAATCCTTTTGATACCCCCTCAACTTTTACTAGAAATTTTTCACCTTTTAAAAGTAAATTACCACCTACAGATGTAATTTCTAAAACAATATCTTGAAAATTATTTTTTACTTGTCTTGCAATTGCAATTTTTTCAATACCAAAAAGTAAATTGATAGCAGAAGATACAAAAACAGGATCATTTGCGTCAACTAAAATAATATTCCCATCCCGTTTTACTGATTTAAATTGTTGATTTTTTATCTTGAGAATTTTTTTAATATTTATAATAATTTGTGAAATTTTATTTTTTGAAAATATTGTTGGAAAAACTACAACATATGATATTTCATTCATATTTTCTACTTTGAAATTTACTAGTTTATAATTTAGGACAAAATTTTGGTAATCAATATAAAACAAATGCCTCAAATGATAATATGACAAAATTCACACAAGAACAAGTAGATGATCTTAATTCTAAAATAAAAACAACTGAGGAGGCACTTCAATGGGTATCAGATAACCTTCATCCTAAAGTCGCAAAAGCATCAAGTTTTGGTGCAGAAGATGCAGTAATTATGGATATAATGTTAAAAATTAATCCAAAATTTAGATTCTTTACATTAGATACTGGAAGATTACCACAAGAAACCTATGATATTATGGATATTGTTAGAAAAAAATATAATATTTCGATTGAAGTATTATTTCCTGATACTAGAGAAGTTGAAAAAATGGTTAATGAAAAAGGAATGAATCTGTTTTATGAAAGTGTAGAGAACAGAAAATTGTGTTGTGAAATTCGTAAAGTGCATCCAATAAACAAAATGCTGAATACTTTAGATGGTTGGATTACTGGGTTAAGACGTGATCAAACTGAAATTAGAGAAAATGCAACAATTTTCCAATTAGATCACGGACATGGTGGAATTTTAAAAATTAATCCTATAATTGATTGGACATGGGAACAAATTCAAGAATATATCAAAAAGAATAACCTACCATACAACCGTCTTCTTGACAAAGGTTATCCTAGTATTGGTTGTGAGCCTTGTACACGAGCCATAAAACCTGGTGAAGATCTTCGAGCAGGAAGATGGTGGTGGGAACAAGGTGAAAATAAAGAGTGTGGCCTTCATATAGACCATAAGTAGACGATTTATCGTGTCAGAAAACAATTCAATAAAACCACATGGTGGAGTATTAATTAACAGAATTACTAAAATTGATCCTACTGGATTATTCTCAATTACAATTAGTGAAGATCTTGCAAATGATGTTGAAAATATAGCTGATGGAATTTTTAGTCCTCTTGAAGGATTTTTGGGACAACAAGACTTTGAAAGTGTTGTTTCACGTGGAAGATTATCAAATGATTTAGCTTGGACCATTCCAATCGTTCTAGATGTTGATGAACAAACCGCATCAAAAATGAAAGAAGCAGGTGATGTACTATTACAAAATCCAGATGGAACCGGAATTGCAGTATTACATGTAGAAGAAACATTTTCTTTTGATAAAGAAAAGACTTCACAAGGAATCTACGGTACAACTGATGTATCACATCCAGGTGTTGCATATACAATGTCAATGAAGGATTATTTGGTAAGTGGAAAAATTGATTATATTCAAAGACCTGAAGATACTGAAATTAGAAAAAATAGACTAACACCTATCCAAACAAGGGAAACATTTGTACAAGCAGGTTGGAAAACAATCTGTGCATTTCAAACTAGAAATCCTCCACATGTAGCACATGAAATGCTACAAAAAACATCAATAACAACACGTGATGGTGTATTTGTAAATCCAATTATTGGAAAGAAAAAAACAGGTGACTTTGTTGATGAAGTTATTGTAAAATGCTATGAAACCATGATAAAATTATATTATCCTGAAAATAGATGCAAACTTGGAACCCTACATACACAAATGAAGTATGCTGGACCAAAAGAAGCAATTCATCATGCAATTATGAGACAAAATTATGGATGTACACATATCATAATTGGACGAGATCATGCAGGAGTTGGAAAGTTTTATGATCCATTTGCTGCACAAAAAATCTTTGAGGATTATCCCGAATTAGAAATTTCTCCAGTATTCTTTCCACCATTTTTCTATTGTAGAAAATGTCTTACATATACAACTCCAAAAGCATGTCCACATGATAACGATGTTAAAGTACAAATCAGTGGTACTGCACTTAGAGAAATGATTCAAAATGGTGAAGCACCATCTGAATTTATTCTAAGACCTGAAGTAGCAAAAGTAATTTTGAATCATCCAAAACCTTTTGTTGATTAGATTTTTATTCAATCAAATTTGTTCAGATTTGTGAAATATCTTCTTGCTTTAATTTTACTTGTAGGATTTATTATAACTCCCGCATTTGCTCAAGAAATAAAAAATCCCACATTAATTATTGAATCAATAGAAATTCCTGCTGAAGAATTTAATCGTGTTTTAAGAGATGCACCAATTATTCCACTTGAGGGCATTCATGGTGTTAGTTGGCAAGTAACAATTGATAACAACTTGATTTATTCTAATCCTGATGGAAATGCTGTTTTTAAATTATACAACAGTATTCTTCCAGGAACCGATTTTATTGAAATTGGGATGGGTCCTCAACCAGATAACAAATTGTGGGTTGCAGTTCAAACTCAAAAAGAAGGTTACGTTGTAATTCATAAAAATTTGGATAGGGGATGGTATCCTGATGCAAAAGTAATCATGACGTACACAGATAGAGCCGGATTAACTGTGAATAATGGGGTAAGAATTGTAGTTACAAATGTGGATATAGGTCTATTTGCAATTGATTCCTACTCTGTTCATGGAAAGGATGGTTCCACTGATCCTCCTGCAGTAAATTCTGGAAGTATGGAGATAGAATTTCTATCAGGTGATCCTGCAAAGAATAAATTTTCGATGTATCCATTTGTTCTTGCAGTGGCAATTTTTATTATAGTTGCAGTACTACTCTTATCTAAGAAGCGTTCTTAGTTTTATAATATTTACAGCTTTTTTTAATCTTACATACATCACACATTGGAGAAATTGGTTTACAAATATTTTGACCATACATTACAAAAGTATCATTAATTTTGATCCAATACTTTTTTTGAATTTTCTTCATTAATTCTTGTTCAGTTTCTTCGGGATTTTTTGTATCTACTAGTCCCAATCTATTTGAAATTCTGTGAACGTGAATATCTACTGGAATTGCTGGTTTTTCATATGCATAAACTAGAACACAATTAGCAGTTTTTCTTCCAACTCCTGGTAATTGTACTAGTGTGTCTAGATCTTCTGGAACTTTTCCTTTGTATTTTGTATGAATAATTTTTGCAACCTCAATAATTCTTTTAGATTTTACATGATAGAAACCAATTGATTTTATTATTTTTTCTACATCTTTTAGATTAGCGTTTGCAAGTTGTTTTGAGTTTTTGTATTTTGAGAATAATACTTTGACTGTCTTTGTTGTTGTTTCATCTTTAGTTCTTGCAGAAAGTATAGTTCCAATAAGAATACTAAATGGACCAGTTTCTGCATCATGTAAATCTTGTAATGCTGTAATTCTGGGAGGTTTTATTGAATTCATAGTATCTATCATTCCACAAAGAATTTTTTTCATTTTCATCTGAAAACCACATACAAGTATTATAACTGTAATAACTACAAATTTTCATTGAAGTTAACTAGAGAAGAAGAATCAGCACTAAAAGGTGAACAAGGAGAAACTATGCAAATGGCATATAGAATACTAGTTGCTACTGGAGAAGCTACTGATGCTGAAAAATTAATCCCAATAGAATGGACTCATCTTGCAGGTGTGAATTATAATACAATTGGTGATGCAGGAGAAGAATTTCTATCAGGTATTAGTAAAAATGCTAGAGTTAAAGTAAAAACTACTCTAAATCCAATGGGATTTGATATTGATAATGTATCAAATTATAATTTAGATGAGAATTTTATCTCAAAACAACTCTCAATTAGAAAATCATATGAAACGATGGGTGTTATTCCTTCTTTTTCATGTATTCCTTACGAAATTTTTGATATTCCAAAAAATGGAACCCAAGTTGCATTTGCAGAAAGTAATGCTGCAATCCATGCAAATTCATATGATAATCTAAAAACAAACAAAGAAAGTGCATTTAGTGCACTTGCTAGTGCAATTACTGGTAAAAGCCCTTATTCCTCACTACGAAAAGAGGATACTCCAAATATCACAATTCGAATGAATGTAAAAAATCCTAATGAATTGACATATGGAATGCTTGGATTTTTTGCTGGAAAAGTTGGAGATACTTCTGTAAATATTTCTGGTCTTGGAGAAATGGATAACCGACAATGTAAAGCGATGTGTGGTGGAATGGGAACATCTGGAACTTGTGCTAAATTTATTTTTGGAGATGGTGATTCTGATTGTGAAAAAATAGATTTTGATGAAAAGGAATTGCAAAATATTCACGATGATCTAAACACTGCGGAAAAAGGTGACATCATTACACTTGGTAGCCCTCAATTGGGATTGGATGAAATATCTGATCTTGTTGGAAAATTGAAGGGACGCTCTTTTAAAAAAAGATGCATGGTATTTACTCCTAGAACCATAAAAGAGCAAGCAAGAAAAATTGGATATACTAATGAACTTGAACGTGCAGGATGTGAAATTCTTTCTGATTGTTGTACATGTCTTACTCCTTTAATTAGTAAAGATAGTGTTGACGCTGTTACCACAAATAGTATCAAGGGCGCATTTTATCTAAAAAATTCTAATGGTGTAGATGTAAATCTAAAGTCACTATCACAAATTATTGAAGATGAAACAAGATGAAAGTTTTAGTTTCAGGAAAAGTACAAGGTATTGTTTTAAAATCTAAAGATTCTATCAATTTTTTAGGTACAGTTGATAAAAAAACTGGAATTATTAGTGACAAAAATCACGATCTTTTTGAAAAATCACTTAAAGATACTATTCTTGTATTTCCTTCAGGTATTGGAAGCAGTGTTGGAGCGTATACAATTTATTCAATCAAAACAAATAACACTGCACCACTTGCAATGATTTGTAAAAAAGCAGATCTAACTGTAGCTACTGGATGTGCATTAGCAAATATTCCATTAATTATTATTTCTGATGAAGAATTTTCATCTATTGAAAGTGGAATGAATATGTCCCTTGATACTGACTCTACTGATCCTCTTCATTATCCGTAAATTCTAGCTTTTGTAAATCTCCCATTCCTACTTCTTTAATTTGACTTTTTCCTGCAGGTAAAACACGAACAAAATCATCGATACTTATTTTCTTTGTAATTTCTTCATAAATTTTTGTAAATTCTATTCTTATTTTCTTTGCAGCATCAACCATTTCATTTCCATCTGGTTCAATTATTGCATAACAAATAGAATTTTTCTTTATTGTTTCTGGTGGACCACATGTCAAAACATGTCCCTCTTCTTGTGGAATTATTCCTACAGATAGTTTGAGATTTTCACTTTTGATAAAATTTCGTTGTCCTTCAATTGTGAATGAACCTTTTGGAAGAAATTCTCCACTGGGAGCAGATTTTTTCACTTGTTCTGGGTTAACCCAATAAGCACTTACTCCATACATACCCTCTCTCCATGCACGACTAAAACAAACTGTAGCTTGTGCAACTTCATTCATGCTTGTATCAGGAGCATTCTGTGCATCTTTTAAAATGAAAAATGGCGATCCAAAAATATCACCATGAAATATTTTATCATTTTTTACTAAATGTTTTCTAACTACTGCTGAATTTGATGCAGCATCTCTTCCACCAATTACAAGAAATCCATCAGATGTAAAGAACCATCGATATCTTTCATACCAATTTTTCTTTCTAATTTCTGTAACTAAAATCAAATCTTTTTCAGATTCTGTTTTACTTTGAAATTTTTCTAGCTTTTTTTCTGTTTTCTCTTTAATTTCTTGAATTGAACTAATTGCACCTGATTGTTTTTTTGCTTCATTAAATAATACTGATGCAATTGACTGAAGAGGAGATTTAACGTTTATTTTTATTTTTTCATCTTGAACTACAATTAATGAAATTCCCTTTTCATTGATTAATTTTGCATTATTTTTATTCAAAATTTCTTGTGCAGAAATATCATCTATTGATATTATCCCTATTGAAACCATTTCAAAAAGTGAGTTTGCAACATTTGTAATATTTTTTGATCTTTCTTTGACTGTTTCAATTGCCTTTCCTTGTTCAAAAATTTGTGTTTGTAATTCCTTAATTTTTTTATCAGAAGCACTTGATTGAACTACTTTTCCTTTTTTAACTATATTTTCTGTGAAAATTGTATCTAGTCCTTCAATGAAACTATTAGCTTTAATTATTTCGCCATCTTGTGTTCCTAATTTTAATGGAAAAACTTCTGTTTTTTCATTTCTAATTATTATTACATCATGATTTCCAGATACCACATCTGAAACAATTTTTTTTGTTATTTCAAAGATTTTTTTTATTTCCTCACTAGTTAACAGATTACCTATTTTTTTTGGATCTACATTTGCAATTTCAAAAACCCCCTCAACATATTTTTTTGGTAAACCTAAAGTTCGACCAAACCATTTTGCTGAAATTAAATCCGTTGTTTTAAGATCATTAAAATCAGATTCGGATATATTAAAAATATCTAATCCACTATTTGGGGGTACTGCATATTCTAACCCAACTCTCAATTTTCTATGTCTTACATCTATTGAATGCTGTAATGCAAGAATCTTCTTATCTTTATTACAGAGTAAAATATTTCCATCTCCAAAAAATTCTCCTACTAGAATAAACTCTTTTCCAAACCCTTCAAAAGTAAAATATGCTATTCTTTCAGCACCAATTTGTTCAATTCTTTTTAATTTTAATCTTAAAAGATCACTTCGTAATCTCTTCAGTAATCTGTTTGGTTCCATCTGTCCAATTTTTACTGTAGTTAACCAAACACCTGATGTTGACACCATCATGAACAGATCACTTTTTTCAGTATGATGAAGTTTGAAGAGAATACTATCTTTTGTTATTCCATAAATGTTACTGATATAGTAATCTTGAACTTGTTCTGAGATTTGATCTACCAAATATCTTAATTCTATTCCTGCTAGAGTCATAACGATGTGATTTTACGTCTAAAATTATATCCTTGCTATTTTGTGCCTAAATTTGACCAAAGATATTAAACATGGTTTACTTGAGTCACGCTAGAAATTTACTTTGGCAAAATTCAAAAAGAAAAAATCTGAACCTACAGTTGATTCTGGTGACTCTAAAAAAGAATCAATAGTAGATGAGACATCAAAGATTCCTGAAACCGAAAAATCTGAACCTATTTCCGTAGATCCTTCTAAAGATCCAATAATTAGCGTAGCTGAAAAAAGTGAAAAGGACAGAAAATTAAATACATTATTTTGGTTACGAGTTAGCTTAGCTATTATTGGAGGAATTGTGGCAACTATAATTTTTGAAGGAATTGAAGGTGAGGAAAGAAGATGGACCTCAATTGGATTCATGATTTCAATATTCATTGGAACAATTGTAATTGCTAAGGGAATGAAAATGCAATTACCATCATCAGATAGGAAAAAAATTGTCACACAGGCAATTGGAAGCTATATCTTTTTGTATTTGTTTTCTTGGATTGTATCATTCACTTTAACTCATGCAGGAACTGTTTCTAGTGGAATCAATATCTAATTTTATTACTAAAATTAGCGGATGATATTATATGTGGAATTATAAAACTCCTGGAATTCCTGATGAATATTTTGAGCGAGCAGAGAAAGTTCCAATTACAAAAGAAGAAGTACGAACTATTCAAATCAGTAAAGCAAGACTAAAGCCAGGTCAAGTAGTTTATGATATTGGTTGTGGAAGTGGTTCAATTTCAGTTGAAGCTGCATTTCAAATTGAATCAAAGGGTAAGGTATTGGCAGTTGATTATGATGAAAA
>JAPYTM010000020.1 GCA_029941825.1 Candidatus Nitrosopumilus sp. | reverse complement strand
GTTAGAAGAGTTCAATTTTTTCAAATTTACTTTTAGTCTTTATTTTTGTTAATTTACTTTTTTAAATACAAACAAGTTAGTTCCTTCCCAACCATAGTCTATAAAACAACCTAGATTGTTTTGTAAAAGAACTTTTTTGTTAATACATTCATGGATGAATTGTAGTGAACTGGTTGCACCTGTATTTCCGGTTTTTTTCATTAAATCATAACTGAGTTTAATTTTTGATTTATCAATTTGACATTTCTCTAAAATAGAATCTACGAATCCACTTCCTGCAGTATGTATTCCCCAGCTCTTAATTTTTTTAAATTCAATAGGCATCTTTTTTTGTAATTGTTTAAGATTCTGTGCTGAAAGATTTGCTAGTTCCTCTCTAAGATTTTGTGGACGTAATTTCATATCAAAAATTATTCGCTGCTTTTTATCTGGCGACATTTTTATTGTAGCATTTTTTCCACCATTTTTTGTATTTTTTAATGTAAAAATTGATTTTGAATCAATCTGAATTTGTGTATTTTTTGTCTTTTTTTGTGATAGTATGACCGATGCAGTAGCATCACTAAAAATTAGAAAATAAATTAAATTATAAAAATTAGCCTTATCTTTTTTTGATATGTGTTTTATCTGCTTTATTCTATCTAAAAACCATGAAGTATAATGAGTTCCAATTAATACAATTGCATCTTCTTTCCCATTCATAAGAAAATACCCTGCAGAATTTAGTAGTGATTCTGAAAATGAGGAGCATGCCAGTCCTTGAAAGTTCTGTGTTCTGATATCTTTTCTAAATGAAAGCTTGGGAATTAGTTCAACTGTGGGAGAAGGATCAAGATATTGTTGATTGTCATTAATTATAATGAATAGTCCTATTTTTTCAGAATTGATTCCGTGTAGAGATTTTTTTGCTGTTTGATAGTACATGTCATTAATACTAACATCTGATTCAACAAAATCACTACTATCAAAATCAATTTTTGAAAAATCATATGATTTGTAGATGTAATCTATTCCAAGCTGATTTTTTGCATATTCCCGAACCTCTTTGTCTAGTTTTTCCTTTAGAAAATCATCAACTAATTCAGATATTGAATAACGAAATTTGGCTTTGGTAAATACAATATTTGATAAATTGACTACTGACATCTCATTGAAGGCTTTTCAGCAATTTATCAAGTTTCTCAAAAAAGTCATCTGTGTATTTGTCTTCAGGTAGGTCAAATCCCAAAATGATGGTTTTTAATCTCGTATTTTCAATGATTTTACAAATTTTCTCTTTGCATGATTCCACAGAACCTGAAATCGTTAATTCATCAAGTAATGCCTCCCCTACATTTTGTGCTGCGTCCTTTAATCCAACTTTGTTATACGAATCTTTTATTTTTTCAACTTCCTCTTTGAAACCCGCATTGGCTAACGGAGCAGAATAAAATTCATTTGCACCAATGTAACTTGCTAATGTCATTTTTGCTTGATTACTGTTTTCTTCAAAAAAAGTGGGAATAATTGAAATTACGTTAAATTCATTTATTTTATTTGCTGATCCTAGTGTGTAATTTATCATATCTATGTGATTTGAGATTTGAATTTTTGGTTTTAAAAAAAATATTACACCATCTGCATTCTCTGCAGCAAGTTTTGTTGTTTTCTCTCCCACTGCAGCCCAATAAACTGGACCTGGATAATTCATTTTGAGAAATTTTGTATATTCTTTTAATCGAGAAATTGGTTTTTTAAATTCCATTTTCCACATTTTTTCAATTATCACAGGTGCACTTGTTCCAATCCCCAAAACAAACTTCCCACCAGTTTTTGTATGAATTTGATTTACACTTTCAAGAATCTCTTCTTTTGTTCTTGAAAACACATTGATGATTCCTGTACCTAGTTTTACATGATTTACTTTTTCACTCATTTTTAATAATGAATCTAATGCATCAACTCCGAAAACTTTTGGATGTGTTTCTGGCACTAAAAAATATTCTAAAGAATTACTATCTGCAATTTGGACTGCTCGTTTAATAGCGTCTAATGGAGCTCTTATCCCTAACTCTATGCCTATTTTGATCACAAAACTGCAATGATTTCCCTCTAGTATAAAATATTATGATGTATGGATACTTTTTCGATCTAGGCTTCTTAGAGCATCTACAAAGGCTTCAGGAAGTGTGGGATGTGCATGAATTGTTTGAATCACATCTTTTGGTTTTAATTTTAATTTTACTGCTAGTGTTGCCTCTCCAATTATTTCACTTGCATGTGCTCCAACTATGATTACTCCTTGTAATATTCCATTTTCCTCAAAAACCTTGACGAATCCTCGTGTTTCCCCCAAACAATTAGCTTTAGCATTTGATATCATAGAAATCTCTGCAGAATTTCCTTCACACTTTCCAACAATTGCTATTTCGGGATACGTAAAAACACAAAATGGAACTGTGGTGTAGTCCATTTTTTTATTTTCACCCAAAATGTTTTGTGCAGCAACCTCTCCTTGAAATGATGCTACGTGAGCTAGCTCATATTTTCCTGCAATATCTCCAACTGCATAAATATTTGATTGATTTGTTTGCATCTGATCATTAACTGTGATTCCGTTATCATTCCAAGCAATTCCCAACTTGTCTAGTTCGTCTGTGTTATAGTTTGGTACTCTACCTATACTAATTAGAATTTTTTCAGGATTAATTTCATTCTCATTTATTATTACTTTACCATCAGATATTTTCATTGCAGATTTTGTCATAACAGAAATTCCATCTAGTTTCATGTATTTCTCAATTGCAGATCCTACTTCTTTTGGTTGACCCGGTAATAGCGAGTCCTCCATTTCAACTAACCAAACTTTACAACCTAGTGCATTTAGTATTGATGCAAACTCACATCCACTATACCCTCCACCAACAACCAAAATTGATTCTGGAAGTTTTTCTAACTCAAACATTGAATCCGTTGATATGATTTTTTCAGATAAACTATCTACAGGAAAACTTTTTGGTTTGCTACCTGTAGCAAGAATAATATTTTTTGTTTCCAGAGTTTTATCATTAACTATTACTTTATTTTGAGATTCAATTCTTGCTTCTCCATGAATCCATTCTACCCCATTTTCCTTAAACAAAAAAGCAATTCCTGATGAAAGTTTTGTTACAGTTGATTTCATTTTTGAACTTAATACAGAATAATCAATCTCAACATTACTATTGATGCCAAATTTTTTGGCAGATTTTGTTCTTCTTACAATATCGCCTACTGAGTGAAGATATTTTGTAGGAATGCAGCCTTTATGGGTACATGTGCCTCCCAAACCATCTTTTTCAACTACACAAACTTTTGACCCTTGTTTTGCTAGGCTCAAAGCACACACATAGCCTGCAGGTCCTGCACCAATTACTACTGCATCATACATAGAATCTTGAGACATTATAGATACAATAAATTTTACCGAGTTTATCTTTTAAATGTCCATTTTTCATCAGAAAATTTTTCATCAGCTAATTTTTGACATGATTCTAGTTCTTTGTCACTTAGAGTATGGGAAACTAACTCACACCCAAAAATGTCCCTTGTACTATTTTTTAGAGCATCAGAGACTTGATCAAATGTTTTTGAAATACCTGCAACTCTATTTTTTACATCTAAAATATTTTTATCACTAATTTTTTCTTTTGGAACTCTGAGTAATGAAAACATTTTTTCTACGTCAACTTTTAATAAAATAGTGCCATGTTGAAGTAAAGTATTGTTCTTTCTTGTTTGTGCATTTCCACAAACCTTCTTTTCATTAACTGTAACATCATTTAATGGTGAAAATTTTGCATCCAGCCCAAGTTCTTTTAATGCTTGAATTACTATCTCACTAATTTCTTTATATGATTCCATTATTCCTTGAGAAAAATCCTTTGTTACAAATGAATACGTTACCTCCATATCATGAAAAACTGCCCCGCCACCAGTTATCCTTCTAATCACATCCACGTTTTGTTCCTTGCATTTTTTAAAATCAACTTCATCAGTACTTTGAAAATAACCAATAGAGATACATGGTTTTGACCATCCATAAATTCTCAAAACAGGATCATTGCAATTATACAGTAAATACTCATCAATTGCCATGTTCAATGGGCCTAAATTATCCCCCGTTTCTAAAATTCTAATTTTTTCAAATTTTATTATTTGTCACCACATGTTTCTAGAATCATTTTTACTAACGAATCAATATCAAATCCAAATATTTTTGAATCCTCTAAAATTAATTTCATTTTATTTTCCAAATATTCTTTTTCTAGTTTAATTCCACAAAGCCCTTGCTCTAATTCTTCAATTACTTCTTCAGGATGAATAAAAAAATCTCCTGTAATCTTTATTGATTGAATTATTTGTGATTCTTCTTTGTATGATAAATTGATTTTTACAATTTTTCCTAGTTTTTTTGTAATAGACACAGTAATTATTTTCTCAATACTGGAATCCAATTTATGATTCATTTGGAATCCATCGTAGGTTCAACTTTCGTGCAGCTTTTACCTCATCTAGCCTTCCAGGCGTGGTATGAGGGGCATTTTTGACTAATTCAGGCTCTTCTTGTAATTCTTTGATGATTGTTTTCAAGACTTTGGCATACTCGTCAAGTGTTTCTTTGCTTTCAGTTTCTGTTGGCTCTATCATTAATGCTTCTTTAACAATTAATGGAAAGTAAATTGTAGGTGCATGAAATCCATAATCTATAATTCTTTTTGCAATGTTAATTGTACTTTTTTCGCCAAAGTTTTTAGCAGAAATTACAAATTCATGTGCACATCGTCTATCATATGGCACATCAAAATCATCTTTTAGTAAACAAAAAAGATAGTTTGCATTAAGCACTGCAATTTGTGAAATTTTTTGAATGTCTACTCCCCAGGATTTAATGTATGTTAGTGCACGTACAATAATTCCAAAGTTTCCATAAAATGAATGTAATTTACCAACACTTTTTTCTTTGTTTGAATCAAAAACAAATTTCTCATTTTCTTTTTTAATTCTTGGAATTGGTAGATAATCTTCAAGAAATAATTTTACTCCTAGTGAACCTCCTCCAGGCCCTCCTCCACCATGTGGTGTTGAAAATGTTTTGTGCAAGTTTAGATGAATCATATCAAATCCTTGATCAGCTGGTTTACTAATTCCTAAAAGTGCATTCATGTTTGCACCATCACAATACATTAGTGCACCGTTTTCTTTTGCAATATTTTTAATCTCAGATAAATTCTCTTCATATAACCCTAGAGTATTTGGATTTGTAATCATTACAACTGCAATATCTTTTCCTATTGCTTTTTTGAATTCATCAATATCCATGTTTCCACGTTTATCTGTTGGAATGGTAACTGTTTGGAATTTACACATTGCAGCAGTTGCAGGATTTGTTCCATGAGCAGAATCTGGAATTATAATTTTAGTTCTGGTTTCATTTTTTTCTGCAAAATATTTTTTGGCAATCATTACTCCAAGTAATTCTGATTGTGAGCCAGCAGCTGGCTGAAGTGAGAAAGCATCCATGCCAGTGATTTCTTTGAGAATCTCTTCTAATTCCCAAATTACTTCAAGGGCACCTTGGGCATGATTTGCAGGCGTGTGGGGGTGAATATTTGAGAATCCTGGTAGTTTGGCAATATCCTCATTGACTCTGGGATTATACTTCATGGTACAAGAGCCTAGAGGATAGAAATTAGTATCAATACCATAATTTTTTCTTGATAACTCTGTATAGTGTCTAATAATTTGAATTTCATTAACATCATTTAATGGAAGAGATCCTCTTTTTAGCTCTTCAGGTAAATCTACATCATTTTCTTGAGGGGTATGATTTGTGTTTGATTGGTTGTAATTAAAAATTAATTTCATGCAATCACCTTTGAAATATACGAATCAATATCTTGAAGTGAATTTTTTTCAGTACACGAGATTAGTAGTTTGTTGTCTCCGATATCTATGCCCGCTAAAATATTATCTTCCATCAAATCTGCAATTATTTTTTCAGTTGATTTGGGTGATTTTACTAAAAATTCATTGTAAAATGGATTTGTATTGATTAACTCAAAACCATTTTTACATAACTTTTCTTGTAATACATGTGCTCTATGGTATGATGCTCTAGCTACATTTTGAAGTCCTGATTTTCCTAGAGATGCTAGGTATATTGTTGTAGTTAGTGCTAAGAGTGTCTGGTTTGTAGTGATGTTACTAGTAGCCCGTTCTCTTCTGATAAATTGTTCTCTTGCTTGTAGTGTTAATACAAATCCTTCATTACCTTTGTCATCTGTAGTCATTCCTACTATTCTTCCAGGTAATTTTTTTGTCAAAAATTCCTTTACTGCAATATAGCCTAAATATGGACCCCCAAAACTTTTTGGAATTCCAAATGATTGACCTTCTCCTACAACAATATCTGCTCCAAACTCTCCAGGTGTTTTTATTATTGCTAAAGATGTTGCATCAGAAATGCAATTTATGAAAAGTGCATTGTTTTGATGAGTTTTCTCAATTAATCCTGATGGGTTTTTGATGTTACCCTTAAAGTCTGGAGTCTGGGAAATTACACATGCAGTATTTTGATCAATTGAATTTGTAATGTATAGTTCTGTTCCATCGCAGTATGTCTGGAGAACTTTGAAATAATTTGGATTAAGCCCATCTTCTACAAAAACACCTTTTCGTTTTGTATGTGCACTAGATAGTAATGCCGCCTCTGCTAAGGCTGATGCACCATCATATAGGGATGCATTTGAAACATCCATGCCTGTAAGTAGGCATATGAATGTCTGAAATTCGTATAATACCTGCAATACTCCTTGACTAGCTTCTGGCTGGTATGGTGTGTATGATGTGAGAAATTCTCCCCTTGATACTAGATGACTAATAATTGATGGGATGTAATGATCATACGAACCTCCACCTGCAAAATATTTCATTGGCGAATTTTTTTCTGATAAAGCAGTCATGTAAGATACAATATCCATCTCACTTTTTGGTTCATCTAGCTTTAGTTCAGAAAGTCTTGGTTTGAATTCTGAAACCAATTCATCCAAAGTCGAGCATCCTACAACTGAAAGCATTTTGGAAATGTCATCTTTAGTATGTGGAATAAAGTTCATTGTTTATTCCTTATTTTGACCTACTAGGTTGTCATATTGTTCTTTAGAAAGTAAAGAATTTAATTGATCGGGACTGCTTGGTTTAATTTTAACAATCCATCCTTCGTCATAAGGTGATTGATTAATCAATTCAGGTTGCTCTAACAATTTTTCATTGATCCCAATTATTTCTCCATCTATTGGACAATAGATATCTGATGATGCTTTAACTGAATCAATAATTGCCATGACATCATTTTGTTTAAATGAACTTGCTACTTGAGGAAATTCAATTGATACGATATCTCCAAGTTGATCTTGTGCAAATTCTGTAATTCCTACAATTACAATTTGATCTCTATTTTCAAGCCATTCATGCTCTTTTGTAAATTTCTTCTCTGTCACAGGGAAGACTGAAATAGTCTCTTTAAAAAAAGTTGTTTTTATCTTTTGTAAAATCTAGTGGATACAATCTTACCACTATAGTGTTTATCCCCAATACCGATCTTAATTTCTTTCTCCATGGGATACTCTATGGGAACAAAACAATACCCAATTGGTTTACCAAGTGTTGGGGAAAAACTTCCTGATGTGACTATCCCTACCTCTTTCCCTTCATTGAAAATCTTGTTTCCCTTTCTTGCAACTCTCTTTGTTTCATTGATTTCAAAACCTCTCATTTTTCTCTCAACTTTTTTCTGCTCTAGTGCTGATTTTCCGATAAATTCTGTCTCAAATTTGACGGTCCATTTTAGTGGAGCCTCAAGTGGTGTGATTGTTTCATCAATATCATTTCCATATAGCATCAATCCAGCTTCTAGTCTTAGTGTATCTCGTGCACCTAGTCCGATTGGTTTTATTCCATATTTTGAGCCTATGCTCAATAATTCATCCCAAATTTGAGTTTGTTTTGAGTCAAAAAATAATTCAAATCCATCTTCTCCAGTATAACCAGTTCTTGAAATGATGCATTCTATTCCATAAAGTTTTGATTCTAACAAATGAAATACTTTTAGATTTTTAATTTCCTCAACTCCTGCATCTCTTAGAATATTTTCTGCTTTTGGTCCTTGTAGTGCTAAGAGTGCATACTCATTTGTAAGATTTTGAATTTCACATGATTTTACATTCTTTGTGATCCATTCAAAATCTTTTTTGATGTTTGATGAATTTACAATAAATACAAATTCATTTGAATTGATTTTACTAATTATAACATCATCAATTATTCCACCTTTCTCATTACACATTGGAGAATAGATGGATTGCTTGTCACTAATTTTTGAAATATCATTTGTAATCAAATTTTGTATTTGTGATTCTACATCTCCCGTAATTTTGAATTTTCCCATATGAGAAACATCAAACAACCCAACGTTCTCTCGAACATTTTTGTGTTCACCCATAATTCCGGAGTATTGTATTGGCATCTCCCATCCATGAAAGTCAACCATTTTTGCTTTTAGTTCTAAATGATTTTTAAAAAATGGTGATAGCATACAAAGTAAAATGTTATTATTTGTTATATGTTAATTGAATTGATGAGCTTAATTCGTCCTAGTTGGCTAAAAATGAAAATTCCTTCAGGTGAAAATTATGTTAAAGTAAAAAAGACTATACAAAAATATAATCTCCACACTGTTTGTGAAGAGGCATCATGCCCTAATGTTTCAGAGTGTTGGGATTCTGGTACTGCAACAATTATGATTATGGGTGATGTGTGTTCTCGTGGATGCAAATTCTGTAACGTAAATACTGGAAAACCATTTGAATTAGATTCTGAGGAACCACAACATGTAGCCCAAGCAATTAAGGAATGGAATCTTCGTTATGTCGTAATTACATCTGTGTGTAGGGATGATCTTTTAGATGAGGGATCTGAGCATTTTGCAAAAACCATACGGTGCATCAAATCTGAATGCCCAGATACAGTAGTTGAGTCGTTAATTCCTGATTTTAGTGGCAATGAAAAATTTATTCAAACAATTGTACAAGCGAATCCTCATGTGATTGGTCATAATATTGAAACAGTCCAAAGATTAAGTCATACAATTAGAGATCCTAGAGCAAATTACAAACAATCACTAAAAGTTTTAAAAAATATAAAAGAATTAGATTCCCGCATTTTTACAAAATCCTCTTTGATGTTGGGGTTGGGGGAATCAAAAGATGAAATTCTAAAATCTGCACAAGATCTTCGAGATGTAGATGTTGATATTATTACTCTTGGTCAGTACATGCAGCCCTCTCAATTACATATTCCAGTAAAAGAATTTGTAACTCCTGAAACATTTTATCAATTAAAACTTGATTTAAAAAAATTAGGATTTTTACATGTTGAATCTGGTCCTTTTGTTAGAAGTTCATTTAGAGCATCAGATGTTATTGATCTAATTACAAAAAATGTGAATAAATAGTAATTTCATCAATAATTGGAATTGTTGCAGCAACTGGAATAAGACTACTTGCAATGAAGTATAATTGGAATCTTCCAAAGGTTAGAGAAACTTAAATCCTTCTTGAATGTAAAACAAGATACATATTTAATTAAACTCAAAATTAAAAAGAAAAATGGAATTTTTTCAAACTGAAGAACCTGAAATTGAAAAACCAATAATTATTGCAGCTATGCAAGATATGGGAAATGTAGGTAGTATAGTTGTTAATTTTATCAATAAGAGTTTGAATTCTAGAAAATTCCGAACAGCAAAAAGTCAATTTCCAACATATGTAATTGACAAGGGAGGATACATTGATGTTCCATTAGAAAATTGGGAATACCAATTCACCGATGGACTAATTATTTTTGGAGGTGGTACAGGGCAACCAAACAGTAATCAAGAACTTAATGCATTATGTCAAGATGTGATTGATGTATCCAAAAAATATTCAGCCAAATTTATCTACACATTGGGGGGCTTTCACACTCCTAGGATATTAAATAAAAATCCTAAAACTTTTGTAACTACTACATCTAAAGACCTAACAAAACAAATTATTGGAATGGGAATTGAAACAACACCACAAAAATCAATGATAACAGGATTTAATGGATTAATTTTAGGATTTGCAAAGCAAAATGGTATTAATGGTATTGGAATGTATGGCGAACTAAATGATCCACAAATTCCTCAGTATAGAGCAGCAATTAGCATAATCAAAACTTTGGAAAAATTGACATATCGAAAACTAGGTGACATCAGTAGTTTAGAATTAATGGCTCAAGAAACAGAAAAAAGTTTTGAGAACTAGTTCTTTATTTTTTAATAATTCATCTTAAAAAAAATCAATGAATTGTTTCAAAGGCTTCTTTTAGACTTTTTTTAAGTTCATCTAAATTCTGATCTAACTCTATCTGAATGATACTATGGGGTTCTTTTCGACTTTTTTGAATTTTGATGATAATGGAATTTTCTTCAGGTGATACATCTGCAAACCATCTAAAGGACATTGATTTTCCAAAAACAACTCTATGCATTCTAATATCTTCGACCACATTTTCTCCTAAAGAAAAGCAATAATTTCGAATGGAATCCAAGAGAGGTTGAACTTTAATTGGAATTTGTTTTTTAAAATCCTCATAATTCCTTTTATTACCAAATGATACCAGCTTCATGATTATTCTAATCTAATTTTAGGATTTAATAAATTAAGAAAAAATTCTTTCAAAGTATGTTTTTGTTAGACATTTTTTACACATACAGTCAGTATTATCATCAATAGAATCTTTGGGAATTGGTGGAAATACAATACACCAACATATGGATTGTGACTGACAATCAAATTTTGTTCCACATCTAGAACAATACTTTTTCATGTAAATATCTCAACATCATTTAACTTAGATTTACTTATTGGTAGGCGGAATGTCTTTCATCTTCTTTTTATGATTAATTTAGGTAATAACCTGATTTTGATTTAAATTATTTAATACAAGATTGCTATTAAAAAATAATGCAGAATGATAGATT
>JAPYTM010000019.1:4085-11242 GCA_029941825.1 Candidatus Nitrosopumilus sp. | reverse complement strand
GGCATATTACCATACTTTCATCACAAGCGCCGCCTATTGCGTTACGTATGCAGAAGGTGGTGAATGAAGAATACATATAAACCATACGTGAAATTATACCTGATCGGTCTAAAAATTTGAAAAAATTTCAAATTTTTGTCTTTATTACCACTCCAATACAAAAGGCTAGAGAAGATCAGAGATTTGGATAGTTAAAATGTCAGAAATAGTTTTGTGAGTGTGGTTTGGACCATATTACAAAATACAAAAAAAAGACTAGGAAATCAGCCAAATTATTTGCAAAGTCTTTGAAACTTCACGTTAATGGTGTTTCTCACAATATACGATTTTATGAACCATATCCATTTGTTGTAAAAAAATCTCTAGGAAAAAATTTGGTTGATGTTGATGATAATAAATATACAGATTATTGGATGGGTCATTGGTCTTTGATATTAGGACACGGCCCAAAAAATGTCAAAGAGTCTTTGAAAAAACAGATTGAGAAAAGTTGGATGTATGGAACAGTAAATGAGCAAACCATATTATTATCAGAGATAATTTCAAAAGCAGTTCCAGTAGCTGAAAAAATTCGTTATGTTACATCTGGAACTGAAGCTACAATGTATGCAGTTAGATTAGCACGTTCAGTAACAGGGAAAAAAATTATTGCGAAGATTGATGGTGGATGGCACGGTTACACTTCAGATTTATTAAAAAGTGTCAACTGGCCATTTGTAGAATCTGAAAGTAGCGGAGTGATAAATGATGAAAAAATTATTTCAATTCCATATAATGATTTAGAAAACTCTTTGAAAATTTTAAAAAAATATGCAAAAAATTTGGCGGGAGTTATTGTAGAACCAGTATTAGGAGGGGGAGGATGTATTCCAGCAACTAAAGAATATCTTAAAGGTCTTCAGGAATTTGTTCACAAAAACAAATCTTTGTTTATTTTAGATGAGATTGTTACAGGTTTTAGATTTAGATACGGGTGTCTTTATCCAACAATGAATCTTGATCCAGATATTGTTACTTTAGGTAAAATTGTAGGTGGGGGAATGGCAATTGGTGTAATATGCGGTAAAAAAGAAATCATGGAATATGCAGATACAACAGGAAAAAGGAAATCAGAGCGCGCATACATAGGAGGAGGTACATTTTCAGCCAATCCAGCCTCAATGACATCAGGTTATGCAACATTAAACCATTTAAAATCAAAAAAATCCATTTATTCAAAAATTAATTCGCTTGGCAAATTTACTAGAAAAGAAATAACAAAAGTATTTGACGGGAGGGTTGTAGTTACTGGAAAAGGTTCATTGTTCATGACTCATTTTCTAAAAGAAGGTGTTACAGAAGTTACAAATGCCATTCAGGCAGCAATGTGTGATTCACAAATGCTTCAAAAATATCATTTCAAGATGATTGCTCAAAATGGAATATTCTTTTTACCAGGTAAATTGGGTGCAATATCAAATACACATACCAAAGACGATATTAAAAAAATGATTTTAGTATCAGAGAGTTTTTAAAATTATTTTACTAGAAGGTTATTTTTCCAAGACATTAATTGGTTAAAAAGTTCCAAAAAATTTCCAGATTTTTTAGTGATATGTACATGTCCAAAAAGTTTACCAAATTGAGCCTCAAAAATTATAGTGCATTCATCTTTGAAAAATGGAATAGATGCACCAATTTTTTTTAAAGAATGAAACTCGAAATTTTCAATTTGGACAACATCATTGTGGATTATAATCTGTTTGTGTCCAGTTTTTTTATTTATAGAATTGTCAATATTTGTTTGTGTTAAGTTATCCCAAACCGGAGTGTCCTGAGGCCATTTATGGACATGTACTTTATCTGCAAAATATTTAATTATAGGCAACAATCTAGCACCACTCTAATTAAAATTAAGCCTATCTTTGAATTCAAATTTTTATAATCAAGCATTCTGAAAATAACATGGATAAGAAAAAAGAAGGAAAGGAGGATTATGTAACAGATGATCCGACCAATACATCAGCAAAAGAACAAGAAGAAATGGCAAAAAAGGCAATCAAAAAATTCAAGTCATTAAGTTAAGCCAAACTTTCATTAGCAATACTATTTTGTAGAAATTATGGGGCTATTTGGATCAAAAGTGAACTCAGAAGATTTAATGTATAATGCAATGTCTATGATGGAGAAGAATCAACCAAAAGTAGCTATCACATTATTTAACAAAATTCTAAAACAAGACTCTGAAAATATTTCAGCATTATTCAACAAGGGTTTAGCTCTAAATCAGAGAAGAAAATATAGTGATGCAGTAACATGTTTTGAAAAACTAATAGAAATTAATCCAAAAGATGCACAGGCATTTAACAATAAAGGGATTGCAATGGCCGAGATGGGAAATATTCAAGATGCATCTGAATGCTATGATAAAGCAATAGAGGCAGATCCAAAAAATGCTGCATCATATTTTAACAAAGGAGTATTACTTGATAAACTACAAGAACATGAAGAGTCCATAGAATTTCTAGATAAAGCTATTTCTCTAGAACCAAGAAAACCAAATGCAATGGTCTACAAAGGAATTGTTCTAGGTAAAATGAAAAAGCATGAAGAAGCTTTGAACTGTTTTCAAAATGTTTGTAAAAAATATCCTAACAATCAAGATGCATTTTTTCAAAAAGGTATTCAATTAGCAGAGTTAGGACAACATGAAAAAGCACTCAGAGTTTTTGATGAGATTCTTACAAAATTTAAAGATAATGTAAATGTAATTTATGCAAAATCAAGAAGTAGTGCAGCATTAGAAAAATATCCAGAATCACTAGAATTATTAAAACAAGCAGTTTCTAAAAATCCAAAAATAATTCGTAAATGGGCAAAAGACGAAAAAATATTTGAAAAATTATACAATAATGATCAATTTAGAAAAATTGTAAAAATGTAATTATAAAAAACTAATTAAAATTATAAAATTTTCTTTCTTACAGCATCTATACGAATAATTCCAACTTTCTTTTTGGGGCCAATTAATCTTGCTTCAAAAATAGGTACATAAATTTCCGAAATTTCACGCAATACAAATTCATCGTTAATATTTCTTACATCTGATTCTAGTGGTTTTTTTAATTGTAATTGAAGTTTACTTATTGCAGCATCGTATGTTAATTCAGGTTTTTTAATATTAGATTCATTTTTGGCCAATAATCGTTTAGGATAATTTTCAATTGTTTTTGAATTAATTTTGAATGGGAATTTTATATCTTGTCCATGATGATCAAATGATAATTCATCTTCTTCTTCAACAAATACATGTTCTTCTAGTTTCAAATCAATTTTATTTTTACCTCTTTTTCCAACAAACGCTTTTGTAAAACTAGACTTTGCGCGTACAGGAAAAACACCATCTCCAAAAATTACTTTGTGAACATTAGAGTCAACTGAAATTGTATGAGTAGATTTTCTAAAATAATCTGCAATATATTTTCCTGAAACCATCAATATGCATTCATAATACAATTTTAAAGAATGAATATGTACATCTATTTTTTTTGGCCTAGATAGTAATGATTTGAAGGGAGTTGTCTTTTTTTGCTCAATAATTTCCATTACATCATCATTTTCAAGATTTTTTCTTAGAACAATTGTTTTTACATCATAAGCAGTCTTTGCCAAAGATACACAAAGTATACGATTCCATCTATTAAACCAATTCTACTAGGAAAGAAATAATAGATTTAAAATAATTTGTAAAATATGGGAACAACAAAAAAAGAAGGTCATATTGAAAAAATTCTGAAAAAGGCAGACAAAGCATTTCAAGAAGGCCTCAAAAAAGCAGATGGGATATTGGATGATGCAGTTGAATTTGGGGCAATGACTGCAAAACAGGCTGCAAAAACAAGTAAAGAACTTCGTAATCAAGCAAAAAAAGAAAGAAAAGCATTACAAGAAAGAGGAATTAGTAAAATTAACGAAGGGATTTCTGTTGCAAAAAATGTGACTTCCAATACACAGGATGACTTGGAAATATTAAAAAAACTAGGAAAATTAAGAAAATCTGAAATAATTACAGAAAAAGAATTTCAAATAAAGAAAAAGAAAATTTTAGATAGGATATAACATGAAAAAATCAAACATATTTGGTTCAGGGGATCAAAGAAAAGTAAATCCAAATTGGTTTACAAATAAGACATGGATGAAAGTTCTTTCAGATAAAATTAAATCAAAAGAACAAGATATCTATCATGTTCATTTTGAAAAAGGTTCTAGAACAAAACTTCACACACATAATGGAAATCAGATTTTAATTGCAACAAAAGGCAAGGGCAGTCTTGAAATATTTAAAAAATATGGAACAAAAAAGACTAATTTTAAAATTAAAAGAATTGAAAAAATAAGTCTTAATGAAGGAGATATTGTACATATTCCAGCAAAAACATTTCATACACATGGGTCAGTGAATAAAAAAAAGGCATTTGCACATATTGCATTAAATATACGATCTAGAAAAAATTTAGAATATAAAACCACATGGTATGAATCAGATTTTAAAACCAAAGTTTCTAAAATTGTTTAGAAATGTCATTACAAAGAAATTCTAAAATTAAATCAATTCAAGGAAATGAAGGAACCAAAATAAAGCAATATTTTTATCCACACAATACATTAAATGGGATTAATTACAGTATTGCACAATTTACATTAGAATATGGAAAAAAATCTAAACTTCATAAAATCAATTCATCTGAAATTTATTATATTTTGGAAGGAAATGGGACACTAAAAATCAATGATAAATCATACAAACTTGAAAAAGATGATTCTGTATATGTTCCACCAAATTCAAAACAATGTATTGAAAATACAGGAACTGTGGATTTGAGATTTTTGTGTATAGTTGAACCTGCATGGAAAGCAGAAAATGAAATTTTGTTAGAATAAATCATATTTTATGCTCAATCGCGCATAATTATTTTTAACATATGACAAACCACTAATTCCAGTGAACACATATCAAGCAGTCAAAACATTGAATGTAGAACCAAATTCATCACAAGATGAAATCAAAAAAGCTTTTCGAAAAATGGCATTGGAACTGCATCCAGATAAAAATAAGAAGGGTGATTCAGAGTTTAAGAGAATTACTGAAGCATATAACATTCTAAAGAAAAATCAAAAGGATAATTCCACATATCAAGAATATACAAAAACCAAGCCTAAATCACACTTTAAAAGAAAACCGCAAGGGGAAGGTGTAGAGGGTGAAAAAATTCCAGAACAAGATTGGGGTAAATTTACTCGTGAATTTGAAGAAGGGGATCCCAATTTTTGGAAAGAATACGAAGCAAAATTCTGGGAAGATTACAATGCACGTGTACGTCCAGATGGTAAAAATGGTGAATTTGAGAAAGCAGAAGAGCCTAAAAAACAACCAAATCTTTTTGTGGATGTAGACAAAAGTTTGTGTATTGGATGTTGTAGTTGTGAGACTTTAGCACCAGATGTTTTTGAAGTAAATAAAGAAAGTAAATCAAATCCCAAATCATCAGTGATTAATCAAAAAGGTGCAGGAATTAACAAAATAATGAATGCCGCAGAAACGTGTCCAACAAAAGCAATTAGTGTAAATAATTTAGATGCAAAAGAAAGGTTATTCCCACATTAAAATTAAATTTTTAATTTATCATAGAGTTCTTCAGTTTCAGATTCAGATATTTTTAATGTATTGTTAAACATACTGTGAATAGTATCTGCAGAATCAGATATACTTCTAGGAACAAGATGTACATGTACATGAGGAACTTCTTGTCCAGCATCTTTTCCATTATGTACTGCAACTAAAGTTGCACCAGTTATAGAGTCAACTTTAGAAATCATCAAATGAACAAGAGAAAATAAATCATTATTTTCATCACTACTCATATCTTGAATTTTTTGATGATGTTTCTTTGGGATTACAAGTGTGTGTCCCTTTGCAAGAGGGAATGCATCTAAAAAGGAAATAGAATGTGAGGTTTCTTTAAGAATTTTTGCAGGAATATCACCTAGAATTATTTTACAAAAAATACAATCCATAGAAATTCACTAAATTTTTGAAATATTAAATCATCGATTAAGACACGATGACACCTCATACAACACGAGTTAAATTCCAAAATGGAGAAACAATGGTTGATAAAACAATTCCTACAAGTGAAATTGTACCTACAAAAACTAAAGTATTTTTTTAACTTTAGATCATATTCAAACTACCACATACCGCCATCGCTTGAATTCGGATCTAGTTTCTTTGCAGGGACGTTTCCATGAGCTTTTTTCATATGTCTTTTCAAACGTTCAGGATCATGTAATTCAGTACCACATTTTTCACACTTTGTTTGATTATCCTTTTCTTTGTCTTTGTTACGTTTGAATAAACCCATTAACTGATGAAATTTTAAAATACATTAAAAATGATGCGAAGGGATATTCATTATTTTTAGGCATCATAATCAAATATTAGCAGAATTTCATACAAGAATGTAAAAAAGATTTTCTCATAAATCTATTTCCAACATTAATGTAATTGGAATTTTCGTTTGCAATTTCCACAGAATCTTTGTTTGGTTTTCTTACTCTCAGTACCCAAAGAAGTACCACATCTATCACATTTTTCTTTAATCATTATTGATTTTCAAATTTCTATTTTCCAAATACATTATAAAGGATGCTCAATTTTTGAGAAGTTATGTTAGTAAAAAATATTACAGTTTTAGGTTCTGGAGTTATGGGACACGGAATTGCTCAAGTTTCAGCAACTGCAGGATATAATATAGTATTGAGAGATATCAAACAGGAATTTTTGGATAAAGCCATGGAGAAAATTAAATGGAGTTTAGATAAACTAGTGTCCAAAGAAAAAATTTCAAAGGAAGATGGAAAATTAATCTTTTCAAGAATTACTCCAATCGTAGATCTAGCAGAAGCAGTAAAAAATGCAGAAATGGTAATTGAAGTAGTTCCAGAAATTATGGAATTAAAGAAAAAAGTGTATGCAGAACTAGATAAAGTTGCAGCATCAAATGTGATATTTGCATCAAATACAAGTACATTGCCAATAACTGAAATTGCAAATACAACATCACGTCCTGAAAAATTCATAGGAATTCATTTTTTTAATCCCCCACAATTAATGAAAC
>JAPYTM010000019.1:1538-3985 GCA_029941825.1 Candidatus Nitrosopumilus sp. | reverse complement strand
CGTCCTGAAAAATTCATAGGAATTCATTTTTTTAATCCCCCACAATTAATGAAACTAGTTGAAATTATACCAGGGGAGAAAACATCACAAGAAATAACTGAACTAACTAAAGAGTATGTAAAATCAGTTAACAAAGAAGCAGTGGTGTGTAGAAAAGATGTTCCAGGATTTATTATTAACAGATTGTTTATTCCAATGGTTCATGAAGCATGTTTTATTAAAGATAGAACTGGTGCTACACTTGAAGAAATTGATTCTGCTGTGAAATTCAAATTGGGATTTCCAATGGGGATATTTGAATTAGCAGACTTTACAGGAATGGATGTAATCCACAAAGCTACAACAGAGATGTATTTACGAGACAAAAAAGTAATCAATCCACATCCGTTAGTTGAAAAAATGTTTGATGAAAAAAAATTAGGACAGAAATCAGGGGAGGGGTATTACAAATATTCTGATGATAAATATGAAAGAATTTCACTTTCTGAAGAACTAGCAGAAAAATGTAATCCAATTCAAATTGTAGCCAATATTTTAAACAATGCAGCATGGTTAATCACAAATGGTGCAAGTGACATAGAAGAGATTGAAAAAGCAGCACGATTAGGATTGGGACTAAAAAAACCATTATTTGAAACAGCAAAACAAATTGGTATTAAAAAAATTGTAGATGAGTTAAACAAATTGGCTGAAGAATGCGGTGAATTTTACAGACCAGATCCACTACTCATATCCATGCAATAATTAATAGTGTTAACTAGAATGTTTTTCGGTTATTTTCTAAACTTCGCCACTTTTAATTTTATTAAAATCATCAATCATTTCAGCATCGGGGGATTCATTATCTTTAGATATGACAGAAATTAATTCTAAAATTTTCTTTACTGCATCTTGAGGAGTGTCAGATCCAATAATTTTGATATTTTCTCTATGATCAAGGAAACCATCAACGTATGGATCAATAGAGCTTTGTAAATTTCTGATTACAACCATGGGTTTTTTGTACATGTATGAAGCACATACTTCAGATAAGGTACCAGAAGCCCCACCTACAACAATAACACCGTCTGCAGTTAACGCATTTAAAAAATCACGAGCAAGTCCCATTCCAGTTGGAATCACAATATCACAGAATTCATTAGCAAATGTAGCATCATTTTGTGGGATTATTCCCACAGTCAAGCCATTTGCATCATGAGCTCCATGTGATGCAGCGGCCATAACTCCTCCCAATCCACCAGTGATTAAAACAGAATTGGATTTTGCAATTTCCACTCCAACTTCATAAGCAATTTTTTCATGTTTTGGGGTACAGCCATTGGTATTATTTCCAATGACTAAAATTTGTCGTTTCTTAACCACAATCAATAATAGAATAACGATTTGAAATATCTTTCCAAGAGAAAAGGATATTAGTTGACAATAGGAATATAGTTTATGGAAAATCGTTCAATGCCAGTATGTTTTACTGAAAAACAATACAAAATGATCGAGGAATTTGCAAAGAGAAACGGTATGCTTAATGCAAGTCAAGCTCTTGAAAAAATCTTGAGTCAATAAATATTTGTTATTTTTATTTTGTTTACATTTATAGAATAAGTCATAATCAGGTAAAATGAAGAAATGGGATTATTTAGTAAAAAACCGTCATTTTGTACAATTTGTGATAAAGAACTCACACACAAGCACAAACCAAAAAAAGAATGGAATATCAAAGGGCCTCTATGCGGAGATTGTCATTTTGATAAATCAAAAGAATACTATGAAGGAAAAGTTAGACAGCCATGTGTTTTGTGTGGAATGACTAGAAAGATTACAGATTTGTGGGAACCTAGATGGCAATGGGATATGGATGGGCTATTATGCAAAGAATGTTTTGATAAAAAGGAAGAATCCCATGGTAAAAAAAAAGAATTTTGTTCAATATGTGGAACAAAAATGAAATTGATCAGATATAATCCAAAAGGAAAATGGAAAATTGATGGTCAGCTTTGTAGAAATTGTTGGGACGAAAAGAAAGCAGAGTTTGGATAAAAGTGGGATTTTTTAAAAAAAATAAATGTAATGTATGTGATAAAAAATTTTCTAAAGAAGAAGAAGTGATGAATCATAAACAGATTGTACATGGAAAAGATTTACAATATGATTGTAAAGAATGTAACAAATATTTCTCAAACATGGAAGACATGAGAACACATTTGCAAAGAGAACACAGTTATAAAAAAGACAGATAATTAAACTGCTTTTATTGTTTTTACTACAGGTGGTCTTACTTTAGTAAATACTCTAAATCCACAAATACATTTGATTTCAGGTAATCTAGATAATTCAGTGTTAGATACAACAGTTGCACATCTAAGACACGCATAATTTACATCAAATGTTTCAACAGGAGTTTCTTCAACTTCATCTATATTTTCTTCAACTTCATCTATATTTTCTTCAAC
>JAPYTM010000019.1:0-1438 GCA_029941825.1 Candidatus Nitrosopumilus sp. | reverse complement strand
TTTCTTCAACTTCATCTATATTTTCTTCAACTTCATCTATATTTTCTTCAACCATATTTATCATCAAAATTTCTATAATTTAAGGGATACCAAATTAAGTTAAAGATAATTCAATATATACATCATCAGGAATTTTAAGTCTCATTAGTTGTCTAATTGCTTTATCATCAGCGTTGATATTGATTATTCTTCTGTGCATTTTCATTTCCCATTTTTCATAAGTTTCAGTACCACTGCCACAAGGTGATTTTCTAGTAGCAACATGTAGTCTTTTAACTGGAAGTGGTGTTGGGCCTTTAACTTTAACACCAGTTTTTTTACCAATTCCCATGATTTCCCCACAAACACTATCTAGTTTTACTAAATTGGTTGAAGTGAGTTTTACACGGGCGCTTTGTGTCATGTAAATACGCCTATGGTTTGTACTCTTCAGTTATTTCTTTGACAATTCCTGCGGCAATAGTTGCACCCATATCTCTAAGAGCGAATCTACCCATCTCAGGGAAGTCTTTGAAAGTTTCAATACAAGTTGGTCTTACAGGTCGAATTTTTACAATTGCGGAATCTCCAACTTTGAGAAATTTTGGATTCTCTTCCTCAACTGCACCAGTTGCTGGGTTGATCTTTTGAAGGAACTCAGTAACAGTTGCTGCAACTTGTGTAGTGTGAGCATGCATAACTGGGGTATAACCAGGTGCAATAGCTGTTGGGTGATGAATTACAATGATTTGTGCTTTGAATTCTTTTGCAACAGTTGGTGGATCATCTGGATGTCCAAGAACATCACCTCTTTTGATATCTTTCTTCTCAACACCTCTAAGATTAAACCCAATATTATCACCTGCTTCAGCAGATGGCATTTCAGTATGGTGAGTTTCAATTGATTTGATTTCTCCAGGTGCACCAGAAGGCATTACGACAATTTTATCGCCTGCTTTCATAGTTCCAGTTTCAACTCTACCTACAGGTACTGTACCTACACCAGTAATGGTGTATACATCTTGAATTGGTACACGTAGTGGTTTACCAATGGGTTTTTCTGGGACTGTAAAATCATCAAATGCTTCAAGGAGTGTTTTACCTGTATACCAAGCCATATTTTCAGATTTTTTAACTAGATTGTCACCCTTCCATCCAGATACAGGAATAACTGCGACATTATCCAATTTGTATCCCACAGATTTTGCCAAGTTTTGGCCTTTTTCTTTTGCTGCGGTGAATCCATCTTCTTTGTAATCTACAGCATCCATTTTATTAATTGCAATAATTAATTGACTGACACCAAGTGTTTTTAGTAAGAATGCGTGTTCTCTTGCTTGTCCACCTGGAGCAATTGCAGTGTCAGTTTCACCTTCTTTTGCAGAAAGTACTAAGATTGCGGCGTCTGCTTCAGAAGCACCAGTAATCATGTTTTTAATAAAGTCCCTGTGACCAGGAG
>JAPYTM010000018.1 GCA_029941825.1 Candidatus Nitrosopumilus sp. | reverse complement strand
TTAGTTATCACTGCAGTAACTTCCATGTATGCTGCAAGTAAATTAGTTGACGGTGCTCCGGATCTTGATTATTTGTTTTATTTACACATAATTGTTGCTGGAGCATTGGCATCAGCTGGGTCTAGTGCACTTAATCACTACTATGACAAAGATATTGATCCAAAAATGACCCGAACAAGTACTAGACCTATTCCATCTGGAAGAATGGCGGCATCTCATGTTTTAATTTATGGTGTGGTAGTTAGCTGCATATCTGTAATCTATGGATACTTTGCACTAAATGCAGTATCTGCTTTCTTTATAGCAGTTGGAATCTTTTCTTATGTTATAATTTACACAGTTTGGCTAAAACGTAAAAATTCATCAAATATTGTAATTGGGGGAATTGCTGGTAGTGCAGCGGCTTGGGCTGGATGGTCAGCAGCTACTGGTAGTATGGATTTGTTAGGATTCTTAGTTGGATTTTTAGTATTCGTATGGACTCCTTCTCATTTTTGGTGTCTTGCAATGAAGATGAAAGACGAATATGCACAAGCTAATGTCCCTATGTTGCCAGTTGTAATTGGTATGCAAAGAACATCAAAATACATTTTAGGAAATACAATAATTTTAATCCCATTTTCTTTAATTCTTTCATTTATTCCAGATGGAATGGGAGTTGTTTACACTGTTATTGCAATTATCTCTGGTACTTTGATGCTTGTATATCACTACAAACTAACAAAAAATCCTACATCTGAATTTGCTTGGAAAGCATACAAAGTCACTGCTCCGTATCTTACAATAATTTTTGTAGCCGTTGCATTAGATGCTGCATTTCATGTACCCTTGTTTTAATTAATTATTTTTCAAAACCTGGAAAACTTGCTTCATAATCTTTTTCCATTGTTGCTTTATTTTGCTCTTCAATTTTATCAATTTTTTCCTCTATGATTATTGCTTCTACTCTACGTTCTTCTTTTGTAATCCATGATACTTTGATAACTCCGAGAATTTCTAAATCTAATAGTAATTTGTTGAATTTATCTTGAGGGATGATGATATCATCTTTTGTTAAAAGTTTGTAGAGCTCAACATCTGTTAGAGATTTTGCTTCCTTAACTTTGTCAAATATTGTATTTCGTAATGGAATTGCCATTTTTATCCGTAAAATGATGTATCTCCTTTTTTGGGTACAACGTTAGATATACTTTCTCTTATTGTGTTGTACCACTGATCAACTTCTTTAGTAATTGATGGTTTAACTTGTTTTAAACTATTTGCAAAGTCTTGACTTGAAATTTTTGTTGAATTGTTTTTCATAGCGAGAACTGCTGCTTCTCTACAAAGTGCTGCTAAATCAGCACCACTATAGTTTTGTGTTGCTATTGCAATTTCTTGTAATTTTATGTCATTTGACAAAGGCATTTTTTTTGTCAAAATTTTGATTATTTCTAATCGACCTTTTTCATCTGGAGGTGATACATATAGGACTAAATCTAATCTACCTGTTCTTAACAAGGAATTATCTAAAATATCTGGTCTGTTTGTGATCCCAATTACTACTACTCTTGCAGATGTTCCATCTTCAATTTCTGTTAACAGTTGACTGAGAATAGTTTCACTCACTCCACCTTCACCTGATTTGTAACGTGCTAGTGAGTCTAACTCATCAAAAATTACTACACATGGTGATGCTGCCTTTGCTTTTCTAAATATCTCTCTAATTGCTTTTTCAGATTCCCCCATCCATTTTGATAAAATTTCAGGCCCTCTAACTAAAATCATATTTGCCCCAGTTTCCGTAGCAAGTGCTCGTCCAAGAAGTGTCTTACCGCATCCTGGTGGTCCGTAAATTAAAGCTCCTCTTGGTGGTCTTATACCCATTTTTGTAAATTTACTGGGTTCTTTCATTGCCATGATTAAATTATCTGTTAATGATTTTTTAATTTCATTTAACCCTCCAACATCCTTCCACCATATTTTTGGTCTTTCAACATAAAATTCCCTCATTGCAGTGGGAACTACTTCATGCATAGCATCATAGAAATCAATTAGTTTGATTTGCATTGATTGTAATATTCCCGAAGGAATTTTTTCTGTTTCTAAATCTATTTCTGGAAGATATCTTCTAATTGATTTCATTGCAGCTTCTCTACATAATGATTTAATGTCTGCTCCTGTGTATCCATGTAATTCTAATGATAGATCTTTTAGATCAATATCTTCACTTAGTGGCATACCTCTTGTATGTATGAAAAGGATCTCTAATCTACCATCTTCATTAGGTACTGATATCTCAAATTCTCTATCAAATCGTCCAGGCCTTCTAAGAGCTGGATCTACACTGTCTGGTCTATTTGTTGCACCTAGTACAATCACATTCCCTCTATCATTAAGACCATCCATCAATGCTAATAATTGAGCAACCACCCTTTTTTCAACATCTCCATAAACCTCCTCTCTTTTTGGGGCTATGGCATCAATCTCATCTATGAAAATTATACTTGGGGAATTATCTTTAGCTTCTTTGAAAATATCTCTTAACTTTGCTTCTGTTTCACCATAGTATTTGTTCATTATTTCTGGACCGTTAATTAGAAACATATTAGCTTCTGATTCACTGGCCATGACTTTTGCTAGTAATGTCTTACCACATCCTGGCGGTCCATAAAGTAGAATTCCACTATGTGGGTCAACTCCTAATCTTGTAAATAATTCAGGATGTTTTAATGGAAGTTCAACAATTTCCCTCATTGCTTTAACTTCACGCTTTAATCCCCCCACTTCTTCATATGTAACTCGAACTTTTCTATCACCAGTTGCCTCTGTTGAAATGTTGAGATTTGTAGAACGGTCTATTTTGACTACTCCTTTTGGAGTTGTCTTTATAATTTTAAAGTCCATTGAATTCCCTAAAATCATCACAGAAATTTCATCACCTTGAATAATTGGCAACCCTTTCAATCTGTTTTTGACAAAATCTGTAAATTCTTTGTCGACTGTAACTGAATCATTTATTGGTGTTAGAGAAACTGTTTTTGCAAATTTTGTTGACACTTTTCTAATTTTTACAATATCATTTAATGATGCATCCACATTTTTTCTTGTTTGTCCATCCACTCTTATGATGTCTGGAATCTTTTCATCTTCATCTACTGGCCAAACTACTGCACAACTAGTTCTTGAACCAATTACTTCAATAATGTCTCCTGGAGTAACTTTAAGAAAATCCATTGCATCTGGCCCAATTCTGGCACGTTTTTTACCTACATCTCTTTGTTTTGCTTCAGCAATTCGCATTTGCAAAGGTCCTTCTTTGCGTACCAAAAAATCACTTATTTCATGTCGACTGACATTCGACTCATATTAAGAACTTCAAACTCACTAACGCCTTCTGTACCTTTTACTGCATTTTCCAATGCATCGCTTTGACCCTCTTTATCTTCTAAAACAAACTCTGCTTTAATGAATTCTAATCCAAATGCTAGTGGTTCTTTTAGATGTCTTTTCATTGAAATTCCTTCTGGTAATGATGTTTTGATTGCTTCTACTACTTTATCAAGATCAACTTCCATTCCTTTAGGGAGAATTTTTGTGATTAGTAATAACTGTGCCATTTTTTTAAGGTCCTTGACAATTACATGATGAACAAGTATAATTCCTTGCTGCTTCTCTACAACTTTGACATCTCCAAATTAAATCAACACCGCATTCTGGACAATTGAATTTTACACATTTATCATTAGGCATAATATGTCTGTGACAACAACTACATGTTGGTAAGGATATGGTAGAAGACATAACTCGATTTTCTGTAAACATCATTTATATCTTCCTTGAAAATTAAGCGCAATTTAGCTAAGTAATTTTTTTAACTCTCCGCCAAGTAGGGCTTGAGCAGTTTTAATCGAACCTTTTATTCCTAATAATTTTATGATTGAACTAGTATGAAAATCAAAATCGTCTTTCTCTGAAATTTCTTTTATAATTTCAGGTGTGATTGATTCAAATAATTTATTGATTGTTTTATTGTCTATTCTTTCTAAAATTTTTCTTGCAAAAGATTGTTTTTCAAATTCTTTACCAAATCGCTTTACCCAATTTTTTTGATATTGTTCAAGTTCTGTTTCATCATTTGTTTCTAAAAATTTTGATATTGCTTGACCTGCATAAACGCCTCCCATTCCGCTAGTAAAAATACCTCCTGCAGTGGTTGGTTTTGCTTGACCTGCTGCATCCCCTATGATTACTGTTTTTCCTTCTACGAATTTTTCAATGGGTCCTTTAATCCAAATTGGGGCAAATATTTTTCTAATTGTTGAATAATTCCCTCTTTCTTCTAACATTTTATCCAGTGTTTCAGCTACGTTGATCCCTCTTCCTGCAACTCCGACCTTACCTTTACCTTCATTAGATGGAATTATCCATGCAAAAAATCCTGGATATTTTTCTTGATCAAAAATTACTTCTACTTTCCCTTTCTTAATCCAATCTGCATAAATTTCATATTGTGCTGATGATAAAATTCCGGCCCTGTCTTTATGTATGAGTGATGAAACCCCTCTGGCATCAACAAAAATATTACAGTCAATTTTTTCTTCATTACTTCTAATTCCTGTATCTGTAATTTCTTGAAAACTTGTTTTTACTTTGATAATTGCACCATTTTTCTGAGCTTGAAATGCTATTTGTTTATCTAACTCTCTTCTACTAATTTCAACCACTTTTTGTTTTTTTGAATTAATTGTAAAACTTTTTCCATTTGGTGCTGTAACTTTTGCTGATTCTATCATGTGATCAAAAGTTTTTCTAAATGGAATTATTCCCAATTCTTCCAATCCTGCTAAGCTAACTAATCCTCCACAGTGTTCAGGTGTTCCAATTTCATAATCTTCTTCAATCACAAGAACTGAAAATCCTTTTGAAGCAATTTCTCTTGCACATAATAACCCTGCAACACTTCCTCCAGCAACTACTACATCAAAGTCCATAGATTTTGGTTCTTTGTCAATTATTTAATTCCAAAGTTTTTCATTAAGCCTGTATTTGATTATTGTATGGGTGATGTCAAACAAGTGATTGTAATTAGAACTGATCTTAAAATGGGGAAAGGAAAAATTGCGGCTCAAGTAGGACATGCTTGTGTCCTTGGTGCTGAACATGTACGAAAATCACATCCTGAATGGTATCAAGAATGGTGGGGTGGACAAGAAAAGATTGTTCTCAAAGTTACAGGTATCAAGGATTTACAAGAAATTAAAAAACATGCAATTGACTTGAATCTTCCATGGTCTGAAGTTACAGATGCTGGACATACCCAAATTGCTCCTGGTACTACAACATGTATCTCAATTGGACCTGCACCTGAAAATTTGATTGATAGAATTACTGGCGATTTATCATTATTGTAATTCTCTTGGAATAAGATATAACACGGCTAGATATTTTTTGAGTTGTGAAGAAAAAAGGACTCTTGGTAGTTTTATTTTTTGGTGGAATTATGGTAACCTCAGGTTTTGGATTACAAAGTATGATGATCCCTGCTGAAAATGATAATCCTGAACTAACAATTACTGGAACCCCTGCTGATAATTTCCCTGATGAACAACGTGCACAATTTTGTGGTTCTAGTAATGCAAAGTCTACAAATTACATTAATGAATTTTCTATCCCTACATTATGCACAAACCCATTGGCGATTGTAACTGATTATGATGGAAATGTTTGGTTTACTCAAACTAATACTGGGAAGATAGCAAAATTTGATCCTATAACTGAACAATTTACTGAATATGATAACCCTTCATGGCCTAAAGGTGGTCGTTCTATGATGTGGGGAATAGATTATTCACCAGATGGTTCTATATGGTTTACTGATGAGTCTTATGATTCTGTATGGAGATTCTCAACTATTGATAAAAAATATGAACGACTATCATATCCATCTGATGGAAATTCTTTACCTCAAAGACTTCAAGTTGATGGGTCTCAAATTATTATAAATGATTTCACTGGAAATAAACTGACCTTCTTAGATTTAGCTCAATCTGGAGAGAATGTGAATTATCTAAGTATTCCTTCACCTATAGATGGTTCAGTTACTGCAGATTTTGCAATAGATGCAAATGGAAATGTTTGGTTTACTAATTGGCTATTTCAACAAGGTGGAGTTTTAGTAAAATTTGATCAAAATGGATATCGTAATCTTGCTGAAAATCCTGACGAACAATTCCAGCCTTTATTGGACTTTGTTGATGTCTATGAATTACCTAGAGAGTTACTTACTCCAAATGGATCTGTAGTGTCTGATGATGGAATCATCTGGTTAGCTGATACCACATCATCTTCTTTCTTTAGTTTTGATCCTTTAACTGAACAATTCATTCAATATGTGACTGCTGATCCAACTCTCAGTACATATGGGAATCAAACTGGAATTGTTAAATCTCCTATTTCTAGACCTTATTGGATTGAATCTGATGATACTGGACGCATTGTCTTTAATTCACAAACTGCAAATAATATTTCTGTAATGGATCCAACCACTCAATCTCTTGTAGAGTATCATGTTCCTTCTAAGAATCCTCATTGGGCTGATTGTGATCCTGGAACTGGTGTAATGTTAAATGATTGTGGATTAGCTCAAATTTTTGATTTTACTATTGATGGTGAAAAAATTTGGTTTACTGAATGGGTAGAAAATAATATTGGGGTTGTCGACACTTCTATTCCACTACCTCTTGAAATTAAACTTGAATCAAATTCATTAACTCTTACTCCTGGAGATGCCAAATCTCTCAATTTCATAATATCTCCAACATCACAAAAAAACCTGTTTGATGTTTCATTGATATTATCTACTACTCATGAATTTTTGAATATTGATATTGTTAATGATCTACCTGAAATATTTCAATTAGATTCTGATTATCCTAGATCTATTCGTACAAATATTTCAGCATCTAATGATGCAGTACCTGGAACATACAAAATATTACTTGGAGTACAATCTTCTGATGTTGCAATAAGCAAATTTGTTACAGTGACAATAGAGTGATACCAAACTTAGATTCTCAAATTGGGATTTCTGTTTATAGTACCAACTTTAATGGAATTGGAGGAAAAATTCGAGTTCAGTCTGAGGATTTTCAAGTAACTGAAATAATTTCTAAAAGATCTCAAAAATCTATTAATGAACAAGATGGATATGCTGTATACAAATTAACAAAGAAAAAAATCGATACCAACCATGCACTATCTAGCATTTTTAGAAAAAAAGGAATTCGTTTAAAGTCTCTAGGACTAAAAGATGCATCTGCAATTACTGAACAATTTGTTTGTTCTGGGAATAAAGGAAAAGCACTTGAAAACTTTTCAACTGAAAAATATTCTCTTGAAAAAGTTGGTTATGTTAAAAAACCTCTAACAAAAAAAGATATGATCGCAAATCATTTTAAAATAAAAATATCTGATTGCTCTGATGGTTTGTCTGCTTTCACTGAATATGAAAAAATTTTAAATTTTTATGGTTATCAGAGATTTGGCTCAAAAAGACCTGTGACTCATCTCATTGGAAAGGCAATTTTACAAAGAGACTTTCTAAAGGCAGTTGAATTGATTTTATCTTTTACATCTACATATGATTCTAAAGAAAATACTGAAATTCGTGAAAAACTTTCTGACCCTCAAAACTATGAAAAATATTTTGATAAAGTTCCATTTCAAATGGATATTGAAAGAATAGTGCTAAAAGAAATGATTGAACATGGTGATCCACTTCGTGCAATTCGTGCAATCCATTTATCCTTACGAAGATTTTACATTTCAGCATACCAATCTTTTATTTTTAATCAATCTCTAAGTTCTGCTTATTTAGATGGTGAAAATTTATTTGAAGCACAATCAAGTGATGTGTGTTTTGATTTTAAAGGAATTATTGGAAAATATGTGAAAGGCTTGGATCAATATTTGGCATTGCCTTTTGTTGGTTATTCATATTATAAAAAAACAAGATTTGATTATCAAATATCAAAAATTTTAGAACAAGAAGAGATTGCCCCTAAAGATTTTTTCATTAAAGAAATGCAGGAAGTTAGTAGTGAGGGTGGTTTTAGACAAGCTGCAATTCATTGTTCTGATTATTCATCACATGATAACATGGTGGATTTTTCATTGTCTAGAGGATCTTTTGCAACTATTTTGTTAAGGGAAATAATGAAACCTTCAGATCCAATGCTTGCTGGTTTTTGAGATTTATTTAAAAGAAAAATTTCTTAGATCAAAAATTGTTTGACTAGTGGGATTTATGATATGGTTACAGAATTTATCATCGACACTTTTACACAAATGAATAAAATTATCTCATTTAAAATTAGAAATAATTTGTAGTATAATTATACTACATGCTATGAATTACTTTTTTTTATTAATCTAGTTCCAAAACCTACCCCAATAATGATTATTCCTACAACTATGATTTGAATACCATGTGTAACCCAATCTGGATTAGAATACATAAAAGATGATTTTGGCCCTACAATTGATTGTCCTTGAAGATGAAACACTACACCTAAAATTGTAATCATGGTGCCTATGCTGAGTAAAATTCTTCTTGCTTTCATGACTGATTTACTTGATTTGCACTAAAAAGGGTAAAGAGAATTGATTATTTGACCAAATGATTTTTTGATTTGTTCTTTAATGATTTTCTTTTGACTTTGTAAAGTGTACAATTGGAATAGTGCCTCTGAATCACATGAACATAGACACTTGGGTTTGATATTATTCACATTATCTGCATCTATTGCTGTAATTTTATTCCTAATTTTTCATCCTCAAATTGAAGCTATTAACAAAGAATCCCCAATTCTGATTAACATTATGTTTATTCCTGCTATGGCGATAGGATTTCTTTATGGTGTAAGGATTACTGAACGAGCAGTTACCCCTTCAAAAACTCCTAGCCCATTAAAAAGATCAATTATGAAATTATTTTTGTTCTTTTTTGTTATTGGCGGTATGTTTAGTTCTGTAAATTTTGCCATTAATGGAGGTAGCACGATGCCAGATGTTTCAATTTTGGAAGATGGACTTTTGATATGGTTACATGAATTTGTTATGGCAAATGGGGGTGCAACTTTTTTAATTATTACTAGTATTGCATTGATGGCAGCAGCTACTAAAAGAATTGTAGGGATGAATTCTGGATTTTTAAATAGGGTCATAACCTCTGTTGGAACATTTGTATTTGTAACAATTCTGGTCTTAAGTTTCACAAAATCTGATCCAACTTCATCGGGTGTTTTTTTGTATACCTTTTATCAAGCAGGGATTGTTGGTGGTGCATTTTATGCAATGAATAAACTAACAAAAAATCAAAACATGTTAGAAGACTTTTCTAATGGATATTAGATTAATCACACGAATCTGTAAACACACCTGAAATTACAGTATTTATTCTAGAACAATATTTTAGACATTCTTCAGTTGAAAAATCATTTGATTTACATTCATTGAACTGAGCACTATTGTCTCTTTGCATATTATCTGCAAATAATACATCACTCGCCAAAAATATTGCCATGATGCCAATTACTGCTAGGCTTGCTGCAACTAAAATCATGGAATATCCTACTTTTGCATGATTGCGAGGGTCTCTCATTTACGAGAAATTTCAATCTCTTAAATTTAATCTTTTAAAGATGAGATTTTGCGATCAAATTGATGATGTTGATGTGACATTTGGGAAAAAAAGAAAAGAAAGTACTCAAAAATACATTCATTGAGTATTCAAATTCTTCAGTATGAGTTTCTTGGACCTATCCCTCTTGATGAATGGGGGCCTCCGATGGAAAAATTGGTGTTTTTAATCATGTCACGAGATCAGGATAAATTCAATATCGTCTATGTTGGCGATTGTGAAAAGACTAATGACGAGTCTTTTTTTACTCGGCACCCACACTTCAAATGTTGGGTTCAGCAATCAAAATCTGAAAAATCTTTGTATTTGGCAATATTACCCATGTTTGAATCAACTACTGATTACAGAAAAAATGTAATCAATAAAATAAAAACCAGATACAAACCTCATTGCAATTTTGATGATACATCTAAAGTGAAACCTGATTATGTTATTCGAAAAACAAATGAATCAACAAAATCTAAAATACACATTTGTTCATCATGTGGCATTGAAATGAAATCTGAACAAATTGAAAAAACTACTGTTTTTCGTTGTACAAATTGTAAATCAAGTAATACAAAATCTAATTGTTAACTTTGTTTTGAACATCAAATAGTTGTAATGTCAACAAGTCTAATGCTTTTTTTAAATGTCCAAATTCATTGATTGAATGTATTTGCCCTTCTACTAGTGCTCTCATAATTTTAATTGAATTTTTTTGATAATCATCCTTTGCAACAATTTCCATGGCATTAATTTTTGATAATAAATTATCTAATTCTTTTATCATTTCATCTGATGGTTTGTGTTTATCCATGTTTTTCTAATAATTTTTTAATATATGAATCGTTACAGCAAATCTTCATCAATTACATGAATAGGATCCACATATTGTTGACATGTACAATTTGGTATTTGGCATTTTCCAGCCTTGATAATTGAACTGCTTTTTTCATTTGTGATATGAATTTCATTTGTATGATGACATCTCTTGCAATTCATAATGAAAAACCATACATTCTGATATTTAAGCCCAAAATTAAGGGATTAAAACCCCTCTTGCCTCAATTTTTGAATCTTTTAATTTTTTGAGTGCTTCATTTGCACTTTCTAAAGGGAATGTTTGAGTAATTACTTCAAGATTTTTTTCATTGCATATTTTGATTACTTGCTCCATGTCTTTTGTAGAACCAATTAATGTTCCTCTGATTGTTTTTTCCTCAAATGCCATGAATGCTGGATTTTTCCCAACTGTTGCAATTACAATTAACCCTCCTTTTTTTACTGATTTTATTGCAGTGTCTGTTACAATATCTGCTGGTGCAAAAACAATTGCTGCATCAAGTGTTCCATGCTTTTCTTTTAGTTTAGATAAAAATTCTTCTTGGTTTTCTGAAAATACCATTGTATCTGTTGCACCTAATCTTTTTGCAACATCGAGATGATTTTGGGTTCGAGAAAATGCAATGACATCACAATTTTCAACTTTGGCAAATTGCACTGCCATATGTCCTACTCCACCAATTCCAAAAATTCCTATTTTTTTATTTTGTTTTGGTTCTGCAGCTTTTACTGCTTTGTATGCTGTAATTCCTGCACAAAATAATGG
>JAPYTM010000017.1 GCA_029941825.1 Candidatus Nitrosopumilus sp. | reverse complement strand
AGTAATTGTATATCCTAAATCTTACTTTGTAGTAGATGCAAAAATTATTTTAAATAATAAATTAAAAAAGAATTCAATCTCAAAAGCAAAACCAAACATTACATCTATGGAGTCATTCTTTACTCCAAAATCTGTTGCACTAGTTGGCGCATCTGCAACTCCAGGAAAAATTGGCAACTCGGTATTAGATGCACTTGGAAAACAAGATTACAAAGGTAAAGTGTACCCAATTAATCCTAAACAAACATCAATTCTTGGAATCAAATGTTATCCATCATTAGATGCAATAGATGCTAAGATTGATCTGGTTGTTGTTTGTATTGATCTTTCAGCATGTGGACCAATTATGAAAACTTGTGCAAAGAAAGGAATTCATAATGTTGTAATAGTTTCAGGTGGAGGTAAAGAGCTTGGTGGCGATAGAGCCGCAATGGAAGCTGAAGTAAAAGAATTATCATTAAAACATAAAATTCGTGTAGTTGGTCCAAATTGCATTGGAATGTTCAATGCAGCAAATAGACTTGATTGTGCATTTCAAGGACAAGAAAGAATGGTACGTTCAAAATTAGGAAATGTTGCATTTTTCTCACAAAGTGGAACTATGGGAATTAGTATGTTAGAAAGTGCTGATGTATTTGGTTTATCAAAGATGATTAGTTTTGGTAATCGTTCTGATGTTGATGAGGCAGATATGATTTGGTATGCTGCAAATGATCCTCAAACTAAAGTAATTGGATTGTATGTTGAAGGATTTGGTGATGGTAGAAAATTCATCAATACTGCTAAACGTGTAATGAAAGAAACAAAGAAACCAATTGTAATTTGGAAGAGTGGACGTACTGCTGCTGGTGCAAAACAAGCTGCATCACATACAGGTTCACTTGGAGGTTCAAATGCAATTATTATGGGGGCATTCAAACAAGCAGGAATTATTTCAGTTGATAGTTATCAAGAACTAGTTGGAGTCTTAAAGGCACTAGCATGGCAACCTGCTGCTAAGGGTAATCGTGTTGGTATGACTAGTAATGGTGCTGGTCCAATGATTGGTGGAATTGATCAATTAGAAAGATTAGGCCTCACACTAGGAAAATTATCCGCACCACTTCTTAAAAAAATAAAGGACCGTTTCCCACCAACTGTTCCTATTCATAGTGGTAACCCTGCAGATGTAGGCGGTGGTGCAACTGCAGATGACTATAGATTTGTCATTCAACAATTCCTTGATGAAAAAAATATTGATATTGCTATGCCATGGTTTGTTTTCCAAGATGATCCACTTGAGGAAACAATTATTGGTTATCTAGATAATCTTTCAAAGAAAAAGAAGAAACCCATTCTAGCTGGTGGCAATGGTGGTCCATATACTGAAAAAATGATTAAATTAATTGAGAAACATAACGTTCCAGTTTATCAAGATCTTAGAACTTGGATTGCAGCTGCATCTGCATTAGCTCAATGGGGCAAAGTACGCGGAAAATAGATAACATTTAATTCCCATATTACTTCGCAAATTAACATGTCACTAGTTACCACATCTACTTCTGATGGCATTTGTACTGTCAAAATTAATCGACCTGACAAACTCAATGCCATGAATACTGATGTTGCAAAAGAACTAATCACAACTTTTGAAGCACTAAATCACAATGATGATGTTAAAGTTATCATTTTGACTGGTGAAGGTGAAAAAGCATTTTCTGCAGGAGCTGATATTGAATACATGTCAAAAATATCTGCAGATGAATCAGTTGCGTATGCACAAACTGGTCAACTTGTAACTTCAACTGTTGAATTGGTAAAACAACCAACTATTGCAGCCATTAACGGCTTTGCTTTGGGTGGAGGTTGTGAGCTTGCAATGTCTTGCGATATTCGAATAGCTGCTGATACAGCTAGAATGGGTCAACCAGAAGTAACAATTGGAATCCCACCCGGTTGGGGGGGTACTCAAAGATTGATGAGGATTGTGGGAATAGCAAAGGCAAAAGAACTTGTCTATACTGGCAAAATGGTCAAAGCTGATGAGGCAAAAGAGATTGGACTTGTAAATCAAGTTGTTCCTCTTGCATCACTACAAGAAGAAGCTTTGAAAATGGCGCAAAAAATTGCTGGAAACTCTACAATGGGTGTTCAGATGTCAAAAGTTGCAATCAACAAAGGACGAAATGCAGATCTTGATACTGGTCTTGCAATAGAACTTCTTGCTTGGAGAAATTGTTTTACGCATCCTGATAGAGAAGAAAGAATGACTGCATTTGTAAACAAGTCAAAGAAATAGCTATTTCTAATTCCCTTCTTATTTTATTCAATTTTAAAAATTAAAATTTTGATTCTACTTTACTGTAACTACTCCAACTCTCCATGGATGGAATGAGCAAAAGTAATTGTATACACCCTCTTCTTCAAATGTGAATTCAAATCTATCTCCTGTGATTAATGGTACACTGTTAAACAATGCTATTACTTTTCCAAATTCATCTTGACTTTGAACTGTATGTGACACAGTGTCTTCATTTGCCCACGTTACTGTTGTTCCAACGATTATTTCTAGATTCAATGGAATGTAAAATGAAGAACTTGAAACATCAAAGTTTCCATTAGGAATAATGATTGTTGCCTCCATTTTTTGAGGTACTCTGGTGTCTTTTTCGAGTACGATTATATCATTTTCAATCAAAAATTTAATCATGTTTATGAATTCTGATTCTGAAACAATTCCTTCACCATACCATGATGCAGTATTTTTTATCCATTCTGGAACTGATTCGGCATTTGCAACATTTACTGTAACTGAAATTAATAATACTGAAAATAGTATGGTTGGAATAGCTATTTTCATTGACATCTGTTTCATGCTTAAAATCACTTTTTAGAGAATTTATCAAATGAGTACACATTGTCTTGCAGTGTATGTTGATTCATTATATCATATTTTTATTTTATTTAATTATGCAAGAATTAATTTTCACCCAAAAAATTGTAGATGGTGAAAGAAAGCAGGTAATTTTAGAAATACTCGCCGATAAATATTGCAAGCAAATCCTTCATAACACACTAGACAAACCAAAACCCGCTATGGACATATCTGGTGAAAAACAAATTCCAATTTGTACCGTATATCGAAGATTACAGACCCGCCTCTAATTTCTATTGATCCTGATTCTGATTTGTGGGTAACATCTGATTTAATGTCTACCCGAAATGTTAGAAAATTACCAGTGATTGTTGATGACAAGGTTGTTGGAATAATCCCTACAAGTGATATAGTCAAATAGATTACCGATCATTAAAAAAAATAACAAAAACATGCTAATTTTTTGAATTCCTAGTGTGCGTGGTGGGAAAAGCTTATTATAATTTGAACCATCTTTTTTTATCATAATGGCAACTGAACAAACACAAAAGTTAGTTACAGTTACTGCAAAGGCAGCTGAGAAAATCCATGAATTTATGAAAGAAGAAGCCGAATCACCTGAATACCTTAGAATGTATGTTCAAGGTGGAGGTTGCTCTGGTTTGTCTTATGGAATGGGCTTTGAAAAAGCACCAGAAGATGATGACATTGTTCTTGAAGAAAATGGAGTGAAAATCTTAGTTGACAGTTACAGCGTTGAACATCTTCAAGGTGCAAACGTAGACTATATTGAAAGCCTAATGGGTTCTGGGTTCAAAATTAATAATCCAAACGTTACAAAATCCTGTTCATGTGGTCACTCTTTCAGTACTGAATAAATAATCATTATTTTTCATTTTTGTATTTTTCTAGATTTTTTTGCGCATACTTGTTTCATGAAAAATATCCTATTTTTTGCGATACCCTCATATATTGTAGATAAAACTTCAGACTATAATGATAAAGGAGATGAAGAATTTATGCCTCAATCAGGAATTGTCAAATATCACGTTAAACTTTCCTATGAAGTTGATGGGCTCGTTGAAAGGGCAGATATAATCGGAGCAATCTTCGGCCAGACAGAAGGTCTGTTAGGTCCGGAGATGAATCTGAATGAACTGCAACGAGTTTCAAAAGTAGGACGCATTGAAGTTAATGCAAAGTCCACGTCTAACACTACCACTGGTGATGCATTAATTCCAATGAGTACTGATATTGATACTTGCGCATTAATTGCAGCAGGAATTGAAAGCATTGACAAAGTTGGTCCCTTTGATTGTACATTTAGATTGGAAGCCATTGATGATGTACGAGCTGCAAAGAAAGAAGACATTGTAAGACGTGCAAAAGAAATTAAGCAAAAATGGGCAACAAAAACTGTTAGTGAAGGAGAATCTATGTTAAATGATGTTCATAGAGGTGATACTGGAAAACTATCTACCTATGGGCCATCAAAACTTACATGTAGTTCTGGAGTTTTTGATTCTACTTGGGTGATTCTCGTTGAAGGACGAGCAGATGTAATTAATCTTTTAAGAGCTGGATATGATAATGCACTTGCAATTGAGGGTGCAAAAATTGATGAATCAATCAAGGAATTATGTGGTGAAAAAGAAACTGTAGTAGCATTTCTTGATGGTGATAGAGCAGGTGGATTTATTCTCAAAGAACTTCAATCTGTTGTTACATTAGATTATGAGCTTAGAGCAGACAAAGATGTTGAAGTTGAAGAATTAACTCCTCAAAGATTAGATGAAATTCTAAAACCTGTTGCAGATGAAATTAGAGATGGGAAACCAAAACCAGAACTCAAAAGTGAAGATGATAAACTCATAGCAGAAATTGCAACAAAGTTTTTCCCAAATCTAAATGAAACACTTGAAGCACTTGCAATAGATGATGATCAAAATGAAATTTTCAAAGTTCCAATCAGTGAGGTTGTCAATAAACTATCCACTCAATCTGGAATCAAATACCTTCTACTAGATGGAATTATCACTCAGAGACTTTTGGAAAGTGCCAAAAATGCAGGTGTTGAATGTGTAATTGGCCATAGAATTGCAAAACTATCAAACTCTGATGGTATGATGATTAAAACATTCGGTGACCTAGGCGTAGCATAGGACTTCTAGATGACTGAATTAAAAATTCAGCACATCTTAACTCTCTCTTATCTCTTATCAAAAGGTGCAAAACACAACTATGTTATTGTTACAACTTCTTTGCTTGGAAAGAATATAAAAAAATCACAACAGGCTGCATCAAAACATCTACTTGAATTAGAAAAAAATCAATTCATTGAAAGAATAATTGATGGACGAAATATCTCAGTAAAAATTACGGCAAAAGGATTTTCAGAAATGGTAAAACTAGCAGCTGTTTTACAAAAAAGTTTAGATTCCTTTCCATCACATGTTGAACTAAAAGGGACTCTAGTTTCTGGAATGGGTGAAGGTGCATACTATATGGCACTAAAAGGATATACTAAACAATTCAAATCAAAAATTGGATATGTTCCATTTCCTGGAACTCTTAATGTTAGATTAGATCAAAAAACTCATCAAGAAGCAATAAAACAATTTGAAACTTTAGAAGGTGTCAAAATTAATAGTTTTTCAGATGGAAAGAGAACTTATGGTTGGGTAAAGTGTTTTTCTGCAAAACTCAACAACTCTATTAGTTGTGAATTAATTATGCTTGAGCGAACACATCATAATGACTCAGTAATTGAGTTAATCTCAAAAACTTGTCTGAGAAAAACTGGAAAACTAAAAGATGGCTCTAAAGTTTCTATTAAAATTCCAATAAGTTCTTAGATTCCGTGAATTGATTCACCATACTCTTTTTGTATTTTAGAGCTAGAACTTTCAGGAATTGGTGATTGTAATCTTGCAACTTTTGCATCTAGATTAATTCTCTTACATCCATCCACAATGAATTTTTCTTGATGAACTTGATCATATCCTAATGCAATAATTTGTGGCTTTACATGATTTACTGTTTTGAAAATATCATTTTCTTGTCCTATCAGACAAAGATCTACCATTGAAAGTGAATTTACTAATTCTTGTCTTTGTTCTTGAGTGTGTAATGGGTTTCTCTTTTTCATCTTTACTGATGTATTATCCGTAGCTACAACTACCACTAAAATATCTCCTAATGCTTTTGCTTCATTTAGTGTGTGAATATGCCCTGGATGTATGATGTCAAATACCCCCCCTGCTAATACCACATGTAATGAATCTCGTCCGATTTCAGTAATTGTTACCCTATCTTCATTTATTAGTTGATTTTTTACCAACTCATCAATTTTTAAATTTATTTCATCTTCTGATAATACACTCTCTTTCTTTATCATATCCATTGGCGATTTACCATTTATTTGACATACATACATTGCAGAAAGAATTGCTTTTTCATTTGACTTCAACATTTTTTAATTTTAAAACCCTCTCTTTAATTCATCGCTCAAGATTACATTTTTGGATCAAGGCCTTTTGCTAATCGTAATGCATCAACAAGACCATCCGCATATCCAATACTCAAAATTGCTACTTCATCTTGTCCATCTTCTAGAAATTTTTCTGCATCTTGTATGTACAAATTTGCATTTTCCAAAATTACTTGAAATTCTTTTTCATTTTTGTAATGTGATTCAATTTCTTTGAGTGCTTCTCTGACCATTGGAACATATTTTTCCATCATTTGTTTTGAAATCTTTTTTGTTTTTTCTGAATTATCAAATGGTTCATCAACACACTCTCCTAATATTTTCAAAGCATCTGACTCTGTAAAATGTAGCCTACCTGGAATGATTACTGTGTGTGGGGGTTTTCCAAAATCTTTTTTCTTTAAACTAGATATTTTACCTGAAATGATTGTTTGATCTTTAAATCCTACCCTTGATGCAACTATTACATATGAATTTGTGCTTATGACTTTTCTTCTCTGACCTTTTTCTGTTTCTATTAATCCATTTAATGCATCTTTAGGATCTAAGAAAAAATCTTTATCTTGATTATACTCTAAGAGAAGTACTGTATGATTCCCTTCAATGATATTTTTATAAATAACATAGTATGGTGTAGTAAGTGATTTCATTTCACTCATTATTGTAGCAATTCTTCCAACTTTGTAAAAATGTAAACCACATTCACCTATCATTGAAGTAAGCGATGATGATGCATGAATAGAATATGTCTTTATTTTTTCTTTAATTGCTCTTGTTCTTAATTCAATATGCGTTGTTGCAATGTATGGATCCCCATATGATAATAATACCACTTTCTTTCTTTTAGCATTTTTCAATATCTCTTTTCCATCTTCTACTAACCATCTTTTTGCAGGTCTGAATTCACCTTTAACTGCATTTTTAATTTTAGTTAAATCTGATTTTCCAATAGGACTCGTAAATTGTTCAAGATAAACAATGTCTGCTTTTGCTAAAACATCTAATGCCTCAGTTGGTATTGATTTGAATCCTGAAATTCCTAAACCTACAAACCAAAGCATTATTGCATTTTTTTATCATGAAGTCTTTTTAAATGCTGTAAAGTTTTCTTTAAAATTTCTATACCTTTTAGATATTCTTCAATTGAAACTTTTTCATCAATTGTATGGGCTTCGTGTGGATCTCCTGGACCATATGTTACAACAGGAATATTCCATTGACTTCCAAGAACATTCATGTCTCCTGTACCTGTTTTTCTGATTAATGTTGGTCTTGAATGTTCTACATCCATAATTCCAAGGGTAAATGCTCTTACTAGTGGTGAATTATGAGGTGCCTCAAATGGTTCAGTTTCATCAAGAATTGAATAAAATGCCTCTACTTCTCTTTTCTGCGAAATTTCTTTTACGAGTATTGCAATTTTTTGTTCAACTGTTTTACAATTCATATCCACTGGGATTCTAATGTCAAAAGTTGTTTCACATTCTTTTGGAGTTACATTGTGACTTGTTCCACCTTTAATCTCAGTAACAGTTGCAGTCAATAACATTCCTTTAGTTTTGTCATCTTGGTTTGATTCTAATTTATCTCTAAGTTCTTTTGCAAAGATCATTGATTCTTGAATTGCATTTTTTGAAAGCCATGGAGCACTTGCATGTGAACTATCTTTAACACTAATTTTGAGATTTATTGCTAATCTGCCTTTGTATGCAATTGTAACTTGCTTAATTCCACTTGGTTCTCCAAAAACTGCATAATCAATGCCCATTTCTTTTTTAACTAGATTTTTAATTCCCGTAGCATTCCCTTCTTCATCTACAGCTCCAACAAAAATTATAGTTCCATTATTATTTTGAATTGATGCTGCAGCAAATAACATTGCCATTAATGGTGCTTTTGCATCTGATGCTCCACGTCCATATAGTGAATCGCCTTCTTTTCGTACTTTGACTTTTCCTGGAACCACATCCATGTGTCCACACAACATAATTTTTGGTGAACCTGTTCCTTTTTTTGCAATTACGTTTCCCACTTCATCAATTTGAATATCCTCAAATCCTAAATCATCACATTTATCAGCTAAAAATTCTGCCATTGGTTTTTCACTAAGAGATGGTGTGTACAAACTGAGTGCTTTCTCAAGCATCTTTACTGCAAATCTTGATGTAATTGTGAAATGAGTGTCCAATTCTTATTTTTCTACCTTTAGTGCATAATCTAGCATTAGTGATGGAATATCTACATTACATACTCTTACTGTATTTTTGTATTCAGTTGTATTGTTAACCTCATGAACAACTAGTCCTTTTTCATCACTTTCCATTAAATCCACACCTACAATATCTCCTTGAACTGCATTTTTTGCTTTAATACACATCTCTTCCATTTCTGAAGTCACTTTACAAGGCTCAGCTATTCCTCCTAATGCCATGTTTGTTTTCCAATGTTTTGAATTTCTGTAAATTGCAGCAACTATTTTGTCTCCAACCATTATTGCTCTAATGTCTCTTGGTGGTCTTTTTACAAATTCTTCTAAATAATGAACTTGATAAATTGGATACATTGTTTCTCTACTTTCAATAATTCCTTCAGCTGCATCAATATCATTTAATTTTGAAATTAATCTTCCCCAACTACCAACTGTTGGTTTAATTACTTTGGGAAATCCTTGTGTTTCCAATGCTTCTAAAGCTGCATCTTTTGAAAAAGCAACTGTTGCATCAGGAGTTGGCACTCCAAATTTCTTTAGTAACATATGTGTAAATAATTTATTTCCTGCAAAAACACCTGTATTGAGACAATTAATTACTTTAACTCCTAACCCTTCAAGAGCTGCAGTTGAATGTAAATTTCTATAGTAACTTACACATCTTTGAATAACTACGCCATAATCGTCATGTTTTTTTTCTAAATCTATTGCTAATTTTTTACAATCAACCATCTGTATGTTGATATTTTTTTTTTTACCTGCTTCTAGTAGAGCTTTTTCTTCCCAACGGATGTTATCGTAAAGAATTGTAACATCTGGACTCACTGTCCCCAATCCTCGCCAACCGTTTGGGCGGGCTTTAGATCAAAACCATCTGAACCTTTTGATAATTCAAAACTTGCACCACACTCAGGACATGTTACAATTTCTCCTTCTAGTGCATCACTTGGTATGGAAATATTTGCATCACATTCTTCACATTTTGACATATTATTTCTTAGCCTCGCTCTCTATTTATCATTAATTATCTTTTTTTCAAGTCTATCTTCAAGTGGGATTTCAATCAGATCCCCCATCCTGAGATTCTTTAATCCTCTTGCAACAGCCTTTGCTCCTTTTTCATCTTTTTCAAGACCTAGTAGTGACATTAGATATGCAGCCCCTGTTTTTCCTGCTAATTCTCCAAATACTATTCTTCTTCTATTTCCTACTGCTCTTGGTGGTATTGGCTCATAAGCTGCAGGGTTTTTGAGAATTGCTGCAAGGTGTGTCCCTGCTTTGTGTTTGTATGCTGCTGAACCTACAATTGGTTTTGAATCATATGGTTTGATTGATGTATAATCTTCAATTAATCTAGATAAATCTAGTAGCATATCTAATCTGAAATCATTTGGTGATTTGTATAGATATGTTAGTGCTACTGCAACTTCTGCAAGTGGAGGTATACCTGTTCTTTCACCAATACCATCAATAGTGGTGTGAATTTGATCAACTCCTGCATCACATGCTGAAAATGCATTAGCTACTGCAAATCCTATATCGTTATGAACATGTGCATCTAATGGTGTATTTACAACCTCTCTAACTTTTTTAACAAAATTATACATTCCAATAGGACGTAAAATTCCAACTGTATCTGGAAGACTGATTCTATCAACTCCTGCTTGCTCAATTTCTTTACAAACTTTAAGTAAAAATTCTGGCTCTGCTCTACTTCCATCTTCTACAGTAAATCTAATTTTAAGACCGTGAGATTTTGCATATTCTACAGTACTTACTGCTCTCTCTAATGCTTCTTCTCTTGAAATACGTAGTTTATCTTTTAGATGTATGTCTGAAATTCCTAAATATGCTGCACACCATTTTGCATCACAGTCTAATGAAATATCAATATCACTTTTGAGTGCACGTCCATGAGAAACAATATCTGCATTCAATCCTTGTTTGATTATTGTTTTAGTTGCTTCTTTATGATCATCTGATACAATTGGTGAGATTTCAATTTGATCTACTCCAAAATAATCTAACATCCATGCAATTTGGATTCTTTGTTTGTTTGTAAATGAAACACCTGGATGTTGTTCACCTTCTCTTAGTGTACTATCTAGTACTCTAATCTTCTTTGGATTTTTGTCATATGCGTTGTAGATGTTTGCATAGTGATTCGGATCTTTCATTACTAAAATCGTTAATCTAAATTAAGAATATAAACATATTCGTACTAAATTCGTTGGAACTAACTAATAATGATCCTAATTTAGTTTTGAATTGAAATTATAATACGAAAGTCGTTTTAGATTACTTTTTTCAAAATTATTACAGTATTTGTATCTACGACACCTGAAATTTTTCTTAAAGCGTCTATTGTATTATTAATTTCTGCAATATTTGATGCACTGATGATAGTCGTAATGTCATATTGGCCTGTTATTTCATACACTGTTTTCACACCATCTAGTTTAGCAAGTTTTAGAGAAACTTTTGATGTGTCTGTTGTAGAATCTACTGACACCAAAACAATTGCACTAGTTGTATTTTCTTCACCAATCTCAACTGTAAATTTTTTTATTGTTCCACTATCTACTAAATTTTTCACACGTCTTCTTACTGCTGATTCAGAAAGTTTTAGTTTTTTACCAATATCTACAAAAGACTCTCTAGAATATTCTTTTAGATACCCAATAATTTTTTCATCTGTTTTATCCTTGTACACTTCGTTTTTGCTCCTCTTCAGTTAGTATTGAATCTAGAGCATGTAAAACTTTTGTTATATCTTCTTCAGTTATTACAAGTGGTGCAAGAATTCTTAGTATGTTTCTTCCAGAATATAACATTAAAACACCTTTTTTTATTAACCCCATTAGAATATCTCTAACCTCAAACTTCATTTCTATTCCTATCATTAGTCCCTTTCCACGAATTTCTCTGATCATGGTGTGTTTTTCTTTTAGTTCTTCTAATCCCTTTTTGAATATTTTTCCCATTTTTTCAGAATTTTCAATTAACCCATCTTCTGTAATTGCTTTAAGTGCTGCAGTTCCTGCTGCACACGATAATGGATTGCCGCCAAACGTTGAAGAATGTTCTCCTTTATTTATTGCTGCAAGAATATCTGGTCTTACAAGAGTTGCACCCATTGGAACTCCCCCTGCAATTCCTTTTGCTAAACACAAAATGTCTGGTGATGTATTCCAATGTTCACATGCCCATAATCGTCCAGTTCTACCTAAACCAGCTTGTATTTCGTCAAAAATTAGCAGAATTCCTTTTTCATCACAAAGTTTTCTTACTTCTTGCAAAAACCCTTCTGGTGCAACAATGATTCCACTTTCACCTTGAATTGGTTCTAAAATAACAAATGCTGTATCATCATCAATTACTGAACGAAGTGATTCCATATCTCCAAAAGATGCAAAAGAAACTTTTTCAACAAGTGGTTGAAATGCTTTTC